>JBBRGP010000042.1:0-12832 GCA_038224105.1 Desulfobulbales bacterium
CAGAAAATTCTCCGGGGTATCGGCAATGCTAAGATATCTGGAGGCAAAGCCGAAATATGGTGAGTCTTTTGCTATCTTCCGAAGGATTGTGCTGCCCTGTACCTTATCACTCTGAAATTGCAGCGCACCCGTCAGGAAGGTTCGCAGATCGCGATAGGGTGACCGGAAGGGTATCTGTTTCAACGCTTCGTGCGCGTCCTTCTCATCCTTTGCAAAAACCGCCTCCAAGGCCGCGAGCGCCACCGGATAGTAGCGAAAAACCTCTGAATCTTCAGCAAAATCCTGCAACCGCAGGTCACCGGAGCCGGCGAGCAAGAGCGCACCGAACAGGGCATCCAAACGCTGATGGCTCTCCACTGCCAAGTGCTTGCCACATTCAGTATACAATCGAGCAGCCTCGGCATAACGGCCCTCTTGCACCAGCAATGAGAGCTTCAGCGGATCGACTGTCGCATTTGGCCACCGCTCGATCACTGTTTCCAGTAACACCAGGGCCTCCTTGATCATCGATTTTGCCGCCAGACTCCGAATCCTGCCAAGGTACGCCTGTTCAAGGGCGTCAAGAATTTCGCGGCTTTCACCCTGTTTTAGCAACTGCTTGAAACAAAGGATGGCATCCTGGTATTTTTCCTGGGTGAGAAAAGAATTTCCTTTTGCGAGCAGATCCTGGGCGGTTAACGCACCCAGAAAGGCTACCTTATGCCTTGGATTTCTGCCTTTACTCTTTCTTTTGGCCATAAAAAGTTCCAAAAAGGAGGTAAAATGAAGTGGATATTTTCAGCGACGACGGAAAATTGTCAGAAACAAGACCATCCCAGAGGACAAGTGAGGAAAATTTTTCTATGGGAATATTTCAACATTACGCAGGCACCAAGATAGAGCGATTTGCCCCGGCAGGCAAGTACATTATTTCCAGGCTTGCGAAAATTCGATAGGTACGCATAAGCGTATACAGCTCAGTTCCATCTGACTATGGCAATCAGTGCGACCTCTCCTGCCAGAGGGTCTCGGCTGGTAAAAACACCTCGCTCTCAGATAATTGGAATGGTTGGACAATAGGTATACCTATATATTTTATCGAATGATTATCGGAAGATTTTACCCAGTTGTCCTGCAAACTCCAATGGTGCAGATGACTCAAGATACCTGATAAACATGGTCCCTCTTTGCTTTATCTTGCATCCCGTCGCCGGGGTGTTTATCGTGTCGGTTTCGCGCACGGAGACCCAAGCCTGTAACTTCGGTTACTTGCCTGCCAAGGCAATAAGCGACAGACACCCCAGTCGGGGCACTCTTTCACCGCGATAAAAAAAAGATTGCAAGACCACCGTTTGTGCTATAATCACCCCGATATTTTCCCAACCTTTTTTATGTCCCTCTGGAGGTAGTCTCATGTCAACAGCCGCGGAAAAGGAGCCCCCATCTCAAAATATCGGTCTCGGGCTGGCGGATATCACCATCTGCGAATCCGAGATCTGTTTCATCGATGGAGAGCACGGCCGCCTGATCTATCGTGGCTACGACGCCATTGAACTCGCCAAACAATCGACCTTCGAGGAGGTCGCCTACCTTCTCTGGTACGGAGCCCTGCCGCGCCCGACCGAATTCAAAGCCTTTCTCGCCGGCTTCACCGGCTCGATGGAGCTGCCGGTCGAAACGGTTATGATCCTCAGGATGTTTCCCAAGGCCGCCACCCCGATGGAGGTTATCCGTACCGCCGTCTCCTCCCTCGGCCACTGGGACCCGGACAGCGGCAACACCGGGCTCGATGCCAGCCTGCGCAAGGCGCAGCGCCTGGCCCTGCGCATTCCCCTGCTGATCGCCGCCCACCAGCGTCTGCGGGAAGGCAAGGAGCCGGTCAAACCGATCCCCGGCCACGGCATCGCCTACAACTTTCTGTATGCCCTCTTTGGCACCGAGCCGGACCCGCTGACCGAAAAGGCCTTCGATGCCGCCCTCATTCTCCATGCCGACCATGAATTGAACGCCTCAACCTTTTCCGCCCGGGTGACGGCCTCGACCATGGCCGACATCTATTCCTCGGTAACATCGGCGATCGGAACTCTGAAAGGCCCGTTGCACGGCGGCGCCAATATGGAGGTCATGCTCATGTTGAAAGAAATCGGCGAAGCCGACAAGGCGAGGGTGTATATCGAGAACAAACTGGCCAACAAGGTCAAGATCCCGGGATTCGGCCACCGGGTGTATCGCTGCGAAGACCCGCGGGTCGAGGTGTTGCGCAATTACGCCCGGATCCTCTCGGAGAAAGCCGGCGACACCACCTATTTCGAGATCACCCAGGAGGTCCAGAAGGTCGTCGGCGAACATACCAAGGTGTTCCCGAACGTCGACCTCTACACCGCCTCCCTCTACAATGCCATCGGTCTGCCGATGGAGCTGTTCACCCCAATTTTCGCGATCAGCCGCACCGTCGGCTGGACTTCGCATATCCTCGAACAGTGGAGCAACAATACACTCATCCGCCCTCGCGCCGAATACATCGGCCCAAAATCTTACTGCTATATCCCGATCAAAGAGCGAACCCGCGGCTAACCATTACACAGGGAATGAACACCCCACTTCGCAGAACCAACCATATGCCAGCCGACGCCTTCACGGTGCCGCCGGCAATCCAAGGTTTCACCATGCATACGACCCTGATCATTCTCGACAGTGTTTCCGACTGGAAACCCTACTACGAAACCGACAGCATCATCACCGCCTGGGAATACCTGCAGAACGAGCAGCTGAGCCAGGAAAAACTGCTGATCATCAACCTTTGCAGCGATCTCAGCTACAACTCCGAGGGATACTACTGTTCCCTGCTCGCCCAGGCGCGAAAACACAAGGTCATTCCCTCCGTCGACGCGATCAACAGCCTCGATTGCGACCGAACCATCGAACTCCAGGGATTGCTGAAAAAGACCTGCCATTCCTGGGTCAGTGGCAATCCCATCTGCAATGGCGGCGGAGAGACACCCTGCACCCTTGATATCTACTTCGGCGACTGCGAAGAACCATCACTCAAGCGCCTGGCAAAGTTCATCTTCGATCAGTTCCCCTTTCCGATGTTGAAGGCCACCTTCAGCGACAATAAATTCACCCAGATCGAACGCTTCCGAACCATGGCCCTCAGCGAACTCGACGATACCCAGCAGACCTTGTTTGCCAACGCCATCGACCGTTTCAATAAAAAGATCTGGCGCTACCCGAAAAGTCGCAAGTCGTTCGGCTACGATCTCGCCATTCTTCATGATCCGAAGGAAAAAATTCCCACCAGCAACACTTCGGCTCTTAATCTTTTCGTGTCGGAAGCCAAAAAGATGAACATCAACGCCGAACTGATCACCGCCGACGATTCGTCGCGGCTGATGGAGTTCGACGCCCTCTTCATCCGCCAGACCACGGCGGTCAATCACATCACCTACCAGTTGGCGAAAAAGGCCCAGCAGGCCGACATGGTGGTCATCGACGACCCGACGTCGATCATCCTCTGCACCAACAAGGTCTACTTGAAGGAACTGCTAGACCGGGAAAAAATCCCCTGTCCGCGCTCCCGTCTGGTCTTCAAAACCAATCCAGCCGGCTACGAGGAACTGAGCGACTCTCTCGGCGCAACCATGGTGGTGAAGATTCCCGACGGCTCCTTTTCGGTCGGCGTCACCAAGGTCGAAAACCGTCAGGAATATGAGCGGACCCTCGACGAGCTGTTTCGCAGCTCTTCCATCCTCCTCGTCCAAGAATTCCTGCCGACCGATTTTGACTGGCGGATCGGCGTCCTGGGCGGTGAGTGCATCTACGGCTGCAAATACTACATGGCCCGCGGCCACTGGCAGATCATCCAGCATCGGGCCAACGGCATTCCCCGGGCCGGCGGTTATGAGACCATCCCCCTCAACAGCGTCCCGACCAAGGTGCGGAAACTGGCGATTAAGGCCACCTCGCTGATCGGCAAGGGCTTGTACGGGGTCGACATCAAAATGGTGGGCGAGCAGCCGATCATCATCGAGATCAACGACAACCCTTCGCTTGAGCACGGGGTTGAAGATAAGATCATGGGCAACGAACTGTACCGGATCATCCTCCGCGATTTCATCAACCGGTTGAACAGCCGGCAGCACAAATGAACCGAGGCGACATCCTCTTTCTTCCCGCCACCCGGGCCGATGTCCAGCGGCTGGCGGCGATGGAGATCGAGCTGTTCCAGACCGACCGCTGCTCCAGGAAAAGTCTGCGTTATCTGATCGACCATGCCCATGTCATCGTCGCCAGGGAGGCGGCGACCGGTGCGATCGTCGGCTATGCCATCCTGCTCGGCCGGAAGAACAGCCGCAAAATGCGCATCTATTCCTTTGGCATCGTCGCCACCGCAAGGCAGCGGGGGGTGGCCGGAAAAATGATCCAGGTGCTCGAAGATATTGTTAAAAATAAAAATTGCTCGACGCTTACCCTGGAGGTCAGCGACGGCAACACGGCGGCTGTCGCCCTGTACCGGAAACACGGCTTTCAACAGTATGGCTTTCGCCTCGGCTATTACGAAGACGGCGGCCATGCGATTCTCATGAAAAAAACCATCGCCGCGCAGGCGGCCCGACCATGATCATCCCCTATACGAAGGTAGCCTATATCAACGACGTCAAAGAATACGGGGTGGTCGCCACCCGGAGAATCCGCCAGGGCACGGCAACCTGGGTCTTCGACGACCTGGACCAGGAGGTCCCCTTCGACCGGCTGGACCTGCTGTCCGAGCCCTGCCGCGAGGCGATCCTCACCTATTCTTACCGGAACAATAAAGGCCATCTGATTTTCTGCTGGGACAACGAGCGCTATATCAACCACAGTTTCAACCCGAACTGCTGCCTCACCCCCTACGGCTTCGAGATCGCCATTCGCGATATTAAAGCCGGCGAGGAGCTGACCAACGATTACGGCTCGCTCAACATCATCGCCCCCTTTCCCGTCGATGCCGAAGGAAGCGGCCGCACCACCGTCTATCCCGATGACCTGGTCCGCTACAGCGGTGCCTGGGATAAAAAGCTGAAGGAGGCGTTCAGCCATTTTCTCGAGGTCGAACAACCCCTGCGGCCGGTCTTTCCGCGGCAGACCTGGAAGCTTGCCGAGGCTGTCGCCCGCGGCGAAACCGCCATGGCCTCGATCAGCGAGTGTTATTATCATGAAGGCCATTAAGGCCTGACCGGGGAACTCGTCATGAAAGAGCAACTCGCCTCCCTCGATATCGGCAATCAGGTCCGGAGTCTCCGGAATAAAAGGGATCTGACCGGCCTGTCCAAACCCAACCTGTCCCAGATCGAAAACAATCTGGTCACCCCGCCGATCGCCACCCTGTTGAAGATTGCCGCGGCTCTCGGTGGCCCTGGTCATCATTTACAAGCCGAGCTGATCCGCCAATCCGTTTCGCCGCCCGCAACCCCGAAAAAGACAGGAGGTCCTTCAGTACCTCTTGAAGGCTAAAAAGCCTTACAATCCCTGCTCATTTGCCATTTCATGCTTACCTCTGTACACAGGTGGAGGCGGCAGGACGTGGTGGAGGCAGACGATGAAACTGATCAAGGCACGCATCCGGGGACTGGGCAGGACCATGGAAAGCCGGTGGTTCTCCCTCACGCCCCACCTCAATCTTTTCCATTTTCCCGACGACAGCGGCCGGGCCGGTTTTTTCCAGGCCCTGGAAACGGTCAACCCACCTTATTCCTGCCGGCGCGTCCAGCCCTTCGCCGGTTTCCCGCGACTCATCAGGCACCAGGATCATCTCCGGAAAATCGATGCCGGCAAACGAACGGTCGCCCTGGCCGTACTCAACTCGACGCCGGACCTGGTCGCCGATCTGGCGACGATCTCGCCGCTGCTGTTTGGCACCGACCGGATCGAGGTTGGCAGAAGGTTCGACTACAGCCGGTGGATGAACTTCGTCGAGCTCGCCTCCTCGTCACGCTGGAGCGAGATATCCGCCGACCTTGGCCGGCTCCTCGACCTTGCCCGGACGCTCGCCCCGGCCAAGGCCGAGACCCTGGCGGAGATCATCACCCCCCTGCGGCCAACCGACCGGATTCGCAACGACCTGCAAAAGAGGCTGGCGGCCTGGCTGGCAGACCTCCACCCTGTATTGCCAGCCGACTCGCAGCGGCTGTTCGACGCCATTCTGGCCGCGGTGCTCCGCTCCGCACACTTTCACCAGGCCAAACAGCTGCTCGAGACCCGGTTGCCCCTCTTCCTCGTCCTGGGAGGCGCCTCTTGGTCAGGTGCTGCCTCGGGGCCGCGGCCACCAGGACGGCTGACGGACGCCAGTCCCCTCACTGCTCTTATTCATCTGATCAAGGACCAGGTTACGGCTATGGCCCGGGACGCGACCGATACCCGGCCGCTTCTGGAGGAACTGAACGGCCACCTGGCCAGCCCGCCCTTTGCCGCCGTCGCGCCTCGTCTCGCCGGCAGCAGGGAAACCCTGTCGATTCTTTTTGCCCCCGACCACCGGCGGCAATCCCCGGCATCCCCGCGCTCGCCCCTTGCCGCCCTGAAGACCGCGGCCTGTCTGGCCATGGCCTACAGCCGGGTGGTCTGCCGCACCGAGCCGGTGCTGCTCTTTGACGGCCCGGAACGGCGGCTCGCCGCCACCGACCAGGCTGGCCTCGCCGATTTCCTCACCCGGATCGCCGAATTCTGTCAGTGCCTCTATGGCTACCAGAGCACCGATATCTTCCGGAAACTCCCCGATCTCAAGCGCACCACCGCCGCTGACCTGGCCATCGACAATGTTCAGGCCCAGGATATGTCATAAACGGACGCTATCGGCCGAATTCGGCCGCCCGCCGTTCATTGGCATGGACGGCGCCATGACAACACAGTATATAGAGCGCTAACGCCTTGCATCTCGCCACCCTTCACCCGAACCCTGCCGCCAATGTCCGATTTTTTCATATCCCAGGTCCTGATCGGGATTGCGATCTGCTTTGACATTCTCTCCTTTCAATTCAAGGAAAGGACCAAGATAGTGGTCTGTCTGCTGTTTTCCTGCACCCTCATTTCCATCCATTTCATACTGCTCGGCCATTTGACCGCGACCTGCCTCGGCCTGCTGGCAGCGGTACGCTTCACCGCCTCGCTGTTTTCGACCTCGAAGAAGGTTATGGGCTGTTTCGTTCTCGCCACCGTTGTCCTTTCGGCCCTGACCTACGAAGGGCTGTTGAGTATCCTCGCCGGCGCCGGCGGGGTCTTCGGCACCATGGCCTCGTTCTGCAAAGAGGACAAACAGCTGCGCCAGCTGATGCTGGTCGGGACCAGCCTGTGGATAGTCCACAACTTTCTTGCCGGTTCGCCGGGGGCGGTGCTCATGGAGGCGATTTTTATCAGCAGCAACCTCGTCGGCTACTTTCGCTACTACATTCGACCGCAAAAACAGGAACTCCGGCCGTAAGGGGGGTGGGCCGGGATCAGGCGGGATTTTTTGCCCGGAACGGGCAGTATCCCGGCCGCGGACCGATGTGCGGATGATTGCGACAGGTATCGGGCCGCCGGCCGTAGACGGTGCAGCGCCTCGTCCGGGGATGAAGAAAGATACAGTCGCCGCTGGCTCGTCTGGCGAGGGTGAAAGTTGCCGTCCGGCCATGATAATGGTCGACCAGGCGATCTTTAACCAACTTTCTGGCCAAAAATTTCGGATCGTCACCCGCCAGGAACGAATCAACCAGCCCCATCCTGACCAGATCCCCGGTCTTCACCTCCACCGGCAGGCTGCAGCAGCAGGCGGCGCAATGGTGACAGAGTTTCGCGGAATACTTTGCCCAGGTGGCGGTATTGTCGGGGTCGGCGGGGTGATTCGGTAACCGCGGCATGACTGTATTATGGTAGGGGGACGGTTGGATAAAAAGTGAGTGCTGCCGGAAGGGGTTTTTTTCTACCATAGCGTTGCTGAAATGCCAACCTGTAATATTGCAAAAGGGGCCGGAACCAGGGGGCGCGGCGATCGCGACGCACCCTGCATCGCCGCCGGCTGAACGACGGAACTTTTACGCATGCAACCGATGGACAGATTTATTCGAACGCAGCGCCTGCTCGGCGAAGAACGGTTCAAACTCCTCCAATCTCGAACGGTGACGGTGGTCGGCCTGGGGGCGGTCGGCGGCTATGTCGTGGAAGGGCTGGTGCGGGCCGGAATCAGCCGGCTGCGGATCGTCGATTACGACACCATCCAGCCGAGCAACCTCAATCGCCAGATCCTCGCCCTGGAAACGACCCTGGGCCGGGCCAAGGCTGAAGTGGCCCGCGAACGAATCCTGGCCATCAACTCGGAGTGCCGGGTCGAGGCGCTCCAGCTCTTTGCCGACGAGGATACCCTGGCCAAAATCCTGGAACCTCGGCCGGACCTGCTGATCGACGCGATCGACTCGCTGAATCCGAAAACCCAGCTGCTGCACGGCGCCTACCTCAGCCAGATCCCGATCATCAGCTGCATGGGCGCCGCCCTGCGCACCGACCCGACCCTGATCCGCTCCGGCGATCTCTTCACCACCAGCAACTGCCCGCTCGCCAGACATCTCCGCAAACGGCTGCGCAAGCGCGGGGTCGGCGTGGGAATATCTTGCGTCTACTCGGTGGAGACCATTGATTTTGACTACCAGCTGCCGGAGGATGACGACGCCGACGCCAGCCCCTACGCCGACCGGGGCCGCAAACGCAATATCCTGGGGAGCCTGCCGACCATCACCGGCATCTTCGGCCTGACCATCGCCAACCAGGCGATCATGCGGTTGTCGAGGCCCTGAAGGCATTCGCTCAGCCGGCGAGAAAACGTTCCAGTTCCTCCCGATCATAAAAGGCCTTCTCGAAAAACAGCCCGGCGGCCGGAGCGGTGTGGTTGAAGGGCAGGTCGGAAGAGCCGCGCAGCAGCCCGCCAATATCCCCTATATTCAACCGGCCACAGCCGACCTCAACCAGCACCCCGACCATCCGCCGCACCATATGCCAGAGGAAATGCGAGCCGACCACCCGCACCCGAACCACTTCGCCGTCGGTGAAGATCCGTACCTGATGGACCAGGACCCGAGTCGATTTTTTCAGCTCCTGCTTCTCGGCAAAGGCGGCAAAATCATGCATTCCGACGAGGATCGCGCCGGCCTGCCGCATGGCGGCAAGGTCCGGCTCCGCATGGACCCACCAGCTGTAACGCTTGCCGAAGGCGGATTTGCGGGGGCGGAGCTGATAGACATAGCTCCGGGCGAGGCAACTATGGCGGGCATGAAAGCGCCGATCGACCAGTTCCACCGACCGGACGGCAATATCCTTGGGCAGGTTCTCCTCGAGCAACCGGGCCACCTGCCCGGGCGGGAGACCGCTTGCCACCTCGAGATGGGCGGTATACTCGAGGGCATGGACCCCGGCATCGGTCCGGCCGCAGCCCTGGAGATCCATGGCGATGTCGCCGAATACCCGGACCGCTCCCTTTTCCACGTCGCCCTGGACGGTACGGGCATCGGCCTGTTTCTGCCAGCCGCTGAAATTGGTGCCGTCATACTCGAGGATCAGCCGGTAGCGGCGGAGAACCTTTTTCGCCGTCACCGGACCTGCCCCCGAAATGCCGGACAGGTCCCTGGCGTCAAGAGGGGGATGCACTTAGCCATGGCTGCCGTTTTTCCGCCAGACCGTCACCTGGCTGAGGGAGTGCTGGAATTTTCGGCCGGTCTCGCGGATGACGAATTCGACATCCCGGGGCGGGGCGATCAGGGTGAAATGGTCCTTCAGGGCGTCATCCAGACCGGCCAGGGTGGTATACGGTTCGCCGTCCTTGCGGTAGCCGCCGAGCCATTTCCGCCGGTCGGTAAATTCGGGTAGCCAGGTATACGGCGAGGTTAGGACCAGCAGGCCGCCTTCCCTCAAACGCTCGTGAATGGTCGCCAGAAATCTTGCCGGGTCGGCCAGCCGGTCGAGAAGGTTGGCGGCGAGGATGAGGTCGTAACCGGTGAACCGCGGCTTCAGATTCAGGGCATCGGCCTGGAAAAATTCCACCCGGCCGACCGTATCGGCGAGGCCCAGCTCGGCCAGGCGCCGCTCATGATAGGAGACAATCTCACCCTCTTCCGGCAGCTCATACCGGATCACCCCTTTTTCCTGCATCTGGTAGGCGATCCGGATAAACCGCGCCGAGAAATCGAGGCCGTTGACCAGGCGGAACTCCCGGGCCAGCTCGAAGCTCGCCCGGCCAACTGAGCAGCCGAGATCGAGGGCGCGGTTTTTCGCCCCGCCTCCTATCAGCTCGAGGCACATTCTGGCAATGGCGGCCGGAAAATTGGCGACGCCCAAAAAAGTCTGGCCATAGTGGGCTTCGCAGTATTGGGAAACGGCGGTGTCGCTCTCATACATCGCCTCGCTCGCCTCGAGCGGCTGCTCCGCCTCGACATAGCGAAAGCCGGCATGCTGGAAGAAGTGGCGGCGGAAGGCATAGCGCGAGTCCCTGGTCGCCTCGTTGCCGGTCGAGATCCAGGACCCACCTTTGATCAGGTTATGCTGGGTGTCGAAGGTCGGGGTGGAAAAATCGTCGTACCAGGGATGGACCGCAAAACCTTCAAAACCGGTTATCGGCGTCTCCGTCCACTGCCAGACATTGCCGATGACATCATAGAACTCGCCGAAGCGGAAATGATCGACCGGACAGGACGAGCTCCAGTGTTCGAGGTTGATGTTACCCGGGGCCTGGCGCCAATAGGGCTGATCGGGGATGTCGGCAAGGTCACGGAGGCGGTACCACTGATCCTCGCTCGGCAGACGGATCTTTGCCCCGCGTTTCTCGGCAAGCCAGTTGCAGAAGGCTTTGGCCTCGAGGTAATTGACTTCAACCGGCCAGTTCCATGGCATATCGATGATCCGGGCCAGGGTCCGCAGCCGGAACCCACTCGACCCGTCTAGCCAGAATAAAGGATGGCGGGCCTGGCTGTAACGCAGCCAGCGCCACCCCTCTTCGCTCCAGTAACGCTGCCGCTCATAGCCCTTATCCTCGACAAAGGGCAGGAATTCGCTGTTTGACACCAGGTATTTGGAGGCTTTAAAATCCCAGACCTCCGCTTCCCGCCGCCCGAATTCATTGTCCCAGCCGTAGAGCGGATGATCCTTGGTCTTGCCGAGGACCACTTTACCGCCGACCACCGGCACCAGGCTGTTGGCCGGGGCCTGGCCAACAAGCGGACAGTCGTCCCAGCCGGCAACCACCCGTACCTGCTCGATCGGCAGGCGGCGAATAATGACCGACGACGTCTCAAGGTGGATCCGCTGGTGCTCGATTCCCATCATGATCGCCCAGAACGGCGAGTCCCAGGTGATCGGCAGGGTCAGAGGCAGGCTCCGGATAAGCCCGCTGACCAGTTCCCGAACTTCCCGCCGATAAGCCCGCACCTCGTCGACCCGCGGCCAGTTATAATGCTTGTCGTCGAGATCGTCCCAGGACATCTCATCGACGCCAATGGCGAACATCGACTCGAAGGCGGGGTTGATCCTCTTTTCGATCAACCTGGCGATGTTCAGCTTATTGATATAAAAGGTGGCGGTGTGGCCGAGATAAAAGATCAACGGAAGGCGGAGCGGCTCGGGCCGCAGGTAGAAGGTCGAATCGTCGGCGAGATGGTCGTACAGCCGTTCGTCGAGGGCACGGGTTTTGAGAAAATATTCCAGTATCTCCTGCCGTTTTTCCTCTTCGGTTCCGGTATTGAGAACAATCGTCCGACTCTTTTTCAGATCCATGGTCACTTCCTCATCGGCAAAAAACAGTGGGCAACGGACTCCCTTTTTCGCAAGTGTCATCTCTTCCCGCAACTTTAGGTAAGCCGGACCGCCGTGTCAATATCCAGGACTTTGCCGGACGTTTCCCCGGCCGCCCGGAGCCGCGGTTCAGGTTGTCCTTATGGGATATTTTTCGTACAATGGATCGACTGAGGTCTTACGCCGAGGAATCGAACGTGCAATACCAGTTTTGAGGGAGGAGAGGATGCGCGTATTTATTGCAGTAGACATTCCCGACACCACCCGCCGCGAAATCACCGGCCTCGGAGGGATTCTGCCGAATTCGCGGGCGGTGCCGGACGACCAGCTCCACCTCACTCTGAGATTCCTCGGCGAGGTGGAAGGCGGCCGGCTCCTTGATATTCAGGGAGTCCTCGCCGAGATTTCCCGGCCACCCTTCGCACTGCGCTTAAAAGGCGTCGGCACCTTTCCGCCACGCGGCATTCCCCGCGTCCTTTATGCCGGGATCGATCCCCCCGCCCCCCTGCTCGCCCTCCGCCAGGTCATCGACAGAAAACTCGCGGATATCGCCATTCCAAGAGATAAGCAGAAATATACACCCCACCTCACCCTGGCCAGACTGAAAAACTGTCCGCTCGGCCGGCTGCAGCAGTTTTTGGCCGGCAATGCCCTGCTGGTGACCCCGGACTTCCCCGTCGAAGGCTTCACCCTCTATGGCAGCCGGCTGACCAGGGACGGGGCAATTCATACCCTCCTCCGCACCTATCCACTGACTGCGGCGGCCGCCCCCGGCGAGCGGCGATAACCGCTGCTACAGCCGGTCGGCTACCTCCGTCCCTTCGGCGATGGCCCGTTTGGCATCGAGCTCCCCGGCCTTTTTGGCGCCGCCGATGAGATGGTAGGGCTTGCCCAGGGCATCGAGTTCCCTGGCCAGGTTTTGTTCGGAAAGCTGGCCGGCGCAAACCACTACGTCGTCGACCTCAAGCAGCCGCTCCTGCCCTTCATGGCGAATCAGCAGGCCCTCGGGGTAAATGGCCAGATATTCCACCCCGTTCAACATCCTCACCCCGTTTTTCTTGAGGTGAGA
>JBBRGP010000043.1:0-12715 GCA_038224105.1 Desulfobulbales bacterium
AGGCCGTTGATCGGCGAGCGGATCTCGGTCTTCGCCAGGTCGGTGAGGTTCAGCTTGAGGGTGGCCTCGGCCTGGGCCACTGCGGCCAGAGCCGCACCATTATCGGCCTTGGCCCGGTCCAGGGCGGCCCGGGCGGTATCGAGATCCTTCCGCGATGCGGCCTTATTGTTGCTGAGCCTGCCGACCTCGAGGAGTCGCTCCAGGGCTATGTCGGTTTCCTTGATGGTCACCCGGGTCTGCAGTACTTTGGCCTGGGCCGAGTCGAGGGCGGCCCGCGACTGCTGGACCTGGGCCGCAAGTTTCGAGGTGTCGAGCCGGGCAAGTACCTGGCCGACGTCTACCTGATCGTTGTAATCGACCTCGACCGACTTGACAGTCCCCGACAACTCGCTGCCCATGACTACCTGATTGGTCGGTTGCAGGTTGCCGGTAGCGCTGACGGTGATGGTAATATCGCCGTGGTGGGCCGGCTGGGTCTTGTAGCGGATGGTTGCCGAGGTGTCGCGCATTGCCCAGAATGTTCCGCAGCCGCCAAGGAGGAGGACGGCGAGGAACCAGCCCAGCCGTCGTTTCAGACGCTTTCTTTTTTCGGTTTTTTTCTGCAGGTCGAGGGTTTCGGCAAGATTGTTCGCCTGCCCTGCCGGTGTGGTATTGGTGGTCATT
Organism: Desulfobulbales bacterium; assembly: GCA_038224105.1. Lineage (GTDB taxonomy): Bacteria > Desulfobacterota > Desulfobulbia > Desulfobulbales > Desulfocapsaceae > Desulforhopalus_A. The sequence continues at coordinate 664 of JBBRGP010000043.1, forward strand.
GTTGGTGTTTTCCGTTTAACTGTGTTGATTCAGGAAGAAAAGATGTCCAGCCGCCGCCAAGGGCCTTATACAGGCGGATGAGATTGCCGATCATGGTCGCCTCACTGGTGGCGATCTGATCCTGGAAGGACAATAAGGAGCGTTTGGCGTCGAGAACCTCGGTAAAATTGATCAGCCCACTCGAATATTGCAGTTCGGCGAGAGTCGCGGCCTGGCCGGCGGCGTCCACCGCTTCCTGCAGGGCCTGGTGGCGGTTCTGTTCCTGGGCGTAGGCGACCAGGGTGTTTTCCACCTCCGTCAGAGCCGAGAGCACCGTAGCCCGGTATCTGGCCATAGCCTCCTGCTGCAGGAAGGATTGGAGGCGGATGTTGGCGTTGGTCGCACCGCCGTCAAATACCGTCCAGCTGATACTCGGGCCAAAGGAGTAGCCGCCGCTGCCGGAGGTAAAAAGTTTGCCGGCCGAGAGAGCATCGAGGCCGATGGAGCCGCTAAGGCGCAGGGACGGGTAGAATTGGGCGGTCGCCACGCCAATCTGGGCGGTCTGGGCGGCGAGCTGGCGCTCGGCCCGGCGGACGTCTGGGCGGCGCTGCAGGGTCTCGGCCGGGATGCCGACGGCGACCGAATCCGGCAGCACCGGCAGGGCCCCACGGACGTCGAGCTGCGCGCTTAACGAACCCGGGGGACGGCCGAGGAGAACGGTAAGTTGATTTGTCGCCGCGGCAAGACCGCTTTTAAGGGTGGGGATCTGGGCGCGGGTGCCGGCCACCAGAAACCTTGCCTGCTGCAGGGCCAGTTCGCTGACCAGGCCGCTACGGTAGCGGGCTTCGGTGAGCGCCAGGGTCTCCTCCTGGGCCAGGAGATTGTCGCCGGCAATCTGCAGGCGGACCTGGAAGGCGCGGATGTCGATAGAGTTCAGGGCGACTTCGGCAACAAGGGAAACGAGGACATCGCCAAGGTCCTCCTCGCTTGCTTCAAGCGTCGCCTCTGCTGCTTCCGCCGCCCGCTGCTTGCCGCCAAAGAGATCGACCTCCCAGCCGGCATCAAAGCCGCTGGAATAGCTCGTTGCTTCGCTGCCGCTGCCGCGATTGCTGCTGCTTTTACTGCTGGTAAAGGCGGCGGAGGCGGCAAGATCAGGGAGGAGCCCGGCCGAGCTGATGTCGCGTCTCGCCCTGGCTTCCAGGAGCCTGGCCCGGGCCTGCTGGAGGTTGAGGTTTTCGGCGACCGCCTGCTCGATCAAACCGGTGAGCAGCGGGTCCTGGAATATCGTCCACCAGCGGGCGAGGGCCTGCGGATTCGTCTGAGCGGCGGTCAAGCCGTTGTTGATCGGGGCCTGCCAAGAGATTGGCGGCGCCGCTTCAGGCGGCAGATAATCCGGACCGACTTTTGCGCAGCCGGCAAGGCCCATACTGAGAAGGAGTGTCGTCAGACAGAGTGTCGGCCGAGGTATTGACATAGGGTGGTTATGAATTCTCATTTTCCTTTTTATGAGGGGTTTGGTGACTCCCGCCAAGCGAGGATCAATACCTGCGCGAAATATTTTCTGGCAAGAACACACAGAAAAATTATTTCTAAGGTGCTATGGTGCTCCGGCGGCGGAAGAAACCTGAAAGTTTTGTGTTGATCGATGGCAGGAAAAGCAAAAAATATACCAGCTGGTTGGAGAAAAATAAATATTTATATCAATATTTTACTCAAAACCACTTGCATGTTTGTTGTTGCCATCGTTGACTCTGGGTAAGAAATACCCGTCCGAGTGGATCTTTCTTACCCAAGTAGCAGATGCTTTGCTTAGGGCACGATTTCCAGCCGAGGAGAAGGTCCGGATTGGGGATGGGAGAAGGGTCTAACCGGCGATTGCTTTCACAGCGCTCTCTTTTTGTGGTCCGCTTGCCCATTGGCATACTCGGCCATCTGCAGGGCACGGTCCCGCTGCTTACCGGCGCCAGCGTCGGCGGTCTTCCGATAGAGTTGGGCGGCATCCTTATATTTGCCCAGGCCGTAGAGGAGATCGGCCTTTTGCATGGCCAGTTCTGGGCCTAAAGCCCCGGGCGCGAATTTTTCGAAAACCGCCAGAGCCTGCTCCGCTTGTCCCGACTGCTGCAGGGCAATGATCAGATTGGTGAGGAGTTGCGGGTTGTTTTTGTCCTTTAAGATGTTCTCGTAGAGAGGCGCCGCCTTTCGCGGTATACCCAGCTGGAGATAAAGATCGGCGGCAAGACGCAATTCCTGCGCGGACAAGGGCTCCAGCCAGCCGGTGATTAAAAGGGCGGTCAGGGCTGGCTGGTAGCGGTTGTGCTGGAGATGGAGATGGACCATGGCCCGCCACCATTTCGGCTCGGACGGGCTGCGGGCGGTCAGCTGGTCAACGGTAGCCAGGGCCTCGCTTTCCATATCTAAGTGCAGATATTGCTGGAGCAAGATCTCCTGCCACTGCACCTGTTTCGCGCCGCCATTGGTTTCGGCCAGCTCCTTGATATGCGCCAGGGCCCGGCGATTTTCCCCGGCACCAAGCAGGGCATGCACCAGATTCTCCCGCCATTCCGGGCGGAATTTATCGCGGTGGCTGGACAGTAACCGTTCAAAGAGGGTGATACATCGACCGTTCTCCTTGGCTAGAAGATAGGCGACCGCGGCGAAATAGAGATGCTCGGGATTTTTCTCCGGAGCCACCTCATAGGCCTTGGTAAAACACTCGGCGGCCTTTCGGTAGTCGTGCAGTTCGTAAGCGGCTTTGGCGAGGTTTAAGCGGGCTGCAAGCAGGCGTGGATCTTTTTGCAGGGCCAGATCAAAGGCGCGGGCAGCCTGCTGGAACTTATTGTCGAGGAGATAACAGGTGCCAAGGGCAGCGTCGAGCTCGGCATGGAGACAATCTTTGCCCTCCGCCTCTTCAGTCTTGCCTCCCTGGGCCTGAAAGTCGGCGAGCAGGACGGCGGCTTTGGCGTATTCCTTGTCGTTCATCAGTTTTCCGGCTTTCGCGAGGATAACTTTTGCCGTGTTTGGCAGGTCGCTTTTTACCTCCTGGGCAGGAGCAGGCTGCGGGGTAAAGGAGATGGTCAGGATGACTATACAGATCCAGAGCAATAGCCACAGGCTAGATCTGATTTTATTTGGAGATTTCCGTCTGCTGGTTGTTTGTAGATACTCCGTGCACCAGCGAAAAGGGATGGTGCACGGAGTGCACCCTACTTGAAAGTGTGTCGGCGTACCCATAAATAGTGCCTCCTTGTTCAGTCGAGTTTAAAGCGGACGACCGTTTCCGCCCAGGTCTTGACCGGGGCGCCGCCGATCGTGCCGGCCTTGAAGTGCCAGCCGGAGACCGAACGGATGACCGCGTCGTCGAAGAGGGTTTTCGGTTCGCTTTCAAGAACCGAAACGCTGCCGACACTGCCGTCCTCATGGACGATAAAGCGGACCTTCACCCAGCCCTCGGTGCCCCGGTTTTTGGCGGACATCGGGTAAACCGGCGGGATGCGCACCAGGACAACCAGGGGGGCATCGAGATCGCCGGTGGAGAAGATATCGGCAAGACCCGCGACCTGCGCCGCCGGAACGACCGGCAGGGTCAGGCCGTCCGGTGCTCCCGGCAAGCGGGGATTGATATCAAAGGGCAGGGACAGCTTAGCGACCGAAGGTTTTGGCGCCTGCGGTTTCGGCGGACGTTGTTCCGGAGGTGGTTTCGGCGGTTTTTCGTTGTTGCGTTTAACCGGGGAATCGGCTTGTTTCAGGCGGATAACGTTGATTTGGTGGATTTCCTGCTGTCGGCTGGGAGCTGCCGCATTGCGCGTCAACAGATAGGGCATCAGGCCGAATAGGGCGAGGTTGAGCACCAGTGCCGCGAGGCTGATGCCGAGGCAGCGCAGCCAGAAGCGCGGGGAACGGGAAGCCCGGCAAGCGGTTGTGGAAGAAGCGGAGTCCATAGTATGCGTCATTCCGTTTGAGGAAGCTTGGCCGCCAGCGAGACGTTCTGCGCCCCGGCCATACGGCAGCCGTCCATGACCTCGATGGCGGTACCGGTGGCGCTTGCCTTATCGGCGACCACCACCACCGCGCCTTCCGGGTTTTCTGCCAGGGCCCGTTCGACATTGGCCCGTACCGCCCGGACATCGATCTCGCGATGGTCGAGATAAATCCGATTGGTGGCATCGACGCCGATGAGGATAGTGGCCTTTTCCTTGACCGTTGCGGTGGCCGCCGTTGACCGGCTGACCTCTATCCCAGTCTCCTTGACAAAGCTCGTTGTCACAATAAAGAAGATCAGCAGGAGAAAGACCATATCGATCATCGGTGCCATATTGATCTCCACCAGGGAGCGATTGCGGCGCCGGGAAGCGGAAATATTGAGCATGTATTACAGTCTCCGGTGGAGATAGAGGCCGGCGGCGATGATCCGCTTGGCCAGATTGCGGGTCCGGCGATCGAGAAAACCCTTCATATACAGGCCGGGGATGGCTACTAAAAGGCCGGTTTCGGTGGTGATCAAGGCCTCGGAGATCCCGCCGGCCATGGCCTTGGCGTTGCCGGTGCCGAAAATCGCCAGGACGTCGAAAGTCGCCATCATCCCGGTCACCGTGCCGAGCAGGCCGAGCAGCGGGGCGATGGCCGCCAAAACGCCGATGGCATGAAGATGAGCGGAGAGGCTATGATTGAGCCGCATGACCGTTTCATCGAGGATAAAACGGTCGAGTCGGGATTGGCCGCTCCGGGCCGGGATAAAGCGGGCAAGGAGCAGGGCGACGGCGCCGCCGTGATTTTCGGCGGCGGGGATGCGACCCTCCCTGACATGTTCCCAGGCCTCATGAAAGCTCATCGGCCGGCGGTATAAACGGCGAATAAAGAGGGTTCGCTCGATGATGAGCAGCCACATGGCCAGACTCACCGCGGCGAGCGGCCACATAACGGCGCCGCCGGTGTGCATATAGAGATCAAGCTGATACCAGCTGTCCCGCAGCCAATCAAGGGCGTCCATGGGGTTCCAGATTTTTTTCGACGATATTAATCAGGGCCACCGCCTTTTCCTCCATCTCGGCAATGCGGTTGTCCACCGCCCGGCTGAGCAGGGTATGGACGAACATGATGGGGATGGCGACGGACAGGCCGAGCATGGTGGTGACCAGAGCGACGGAGATGCCTTCGGACATGAGCCGCGGATCGCCAGTACCGTGTTGGGTGATGACGAAGAAGGTATCGATCATACCGGTGACCGTACCGAGGAGGCCGAGCAGGGGGGCGATGGCCGCCAGCATGCCAAGGGTCGAAAGGAAGCGTTCCAGTGGTGGGATTTCTCTCAGGATTGCCTCCTGCATGGCGTTTTCCATAATCTCCCGGCCAAGATGATAACATTCGAGGCCGGCGGCCAGGACCCGCGACAGGGGTTTGCCGACAAGACGACGGCACTCCTCTTTGCAGGCTTGCCAGTCATGACTTGCGACCAGGGCGGCAATGCGACTGGTCAGGCCGTCGGCATGGCAGCGTCTGGAGAAAAGAAAGAGCAGTCGCTCAAGGATTAAAAAAATGGCGATGATGAAGATGGCAAGAATCGGCCAGACCAGAGGGCCGCCGGACTGGCACTGCTGCCAGAAGTTCGGGGTATGCACCAGCTGACTGAGGGCCGCGCCGCGGGAAATGTCGATGGGAACCGCGTCTTCCTTGCCGTCCATATAGCCTTGCAGCTGCCTGGCATCACCGCTTGTCGGCAGCCGCGAGAGGGCGAAAAGTTTCCGAGCGGACGGTGAATAGTTGAGAAAACCGACCTCCTCCCCCAGCCGATAAGCGGCGGTGAAGTTGCCAAGCACGAGGATATCCGCTTCAACCGTCTTGCCGGTACGGTCGACGATCGATCCCTTGGTGATGCGGACGGTTCCGCTGTAATGGAGGCGGCGGCGGAGGGTTTCGTTCATCTTGGAGATTTCACTCATGCCCGGAAATTGGGCCTGACCGGCGATGGCCTCAAGCAGGGTCAGATCGTCCCCGCCCAGCCCAGTCTGCAGGCTGCCGATGACCAGCGCCTGCAGGTCCTTGGCATGGCTGCGGATGACTCCGACCAGTTCCCGGATGACCCCGTCGGTTTCGGTCAGTTTCTGGGTGAGAGCCGCTTCCCTCGCCTCCAGAGCTTTATTCTCGGTTTCAAGACCTGCGACCGTCTTTTCCAGCGCTGCGGTTTCAGCCTCGATGCGCCGCACCTCCTGGTCGAGGAGGATCCGATCCCCGGCGATCTTTTCGCGGCTGATGGCGGCTTCCTGCCTTGCCGCTTCTTCTTCGGCCGCCGCTTTGGCTTTGAGGGTATTGAGGGTGATGCGGGCATCGACCTGTTGCACCCGCATGTCCTCACCACTTTCCGCGGGCGGAGGTGCCAGGAGGAGGAAGAGGACGACAGAAAAGAGTAACAACCTCCAAAAAATCTTCATTACAGCTGTATCCTCCCGAGCGGCAGGGTGAGCAGTTCCGCCGGCCGGCGTTTGGCGCCGATCTCCATGGCCGCCGCGATCGGCCGGTTGTAAACGCCGGGCAGGGGTTGCCAGGCGCTCGCTGCGACATTGTAGAAGCCGCAGGATTTGTGGTCGAGGCTTTGATAAAGGAGGCAGACCCGTCCGAGGCGGAAGATATCGACGAGCATTTCCCCGCCGCTTGTGGCTATGGTTTCCTGGTACACCTCAATGGTATTGCCGTATTCCGCCTCGACCAGCATGGCCTCGAGGACCTTGCGGAATTTCTCGCTGACCGGTACCTCGGGATCGTCGCGCAGTTCGATAAGGCGCGTCAGGCGAGTGCGGCGCTCCTCGCCGAGAAATGGCGGGTCGGTGGCGACGAAATTGTCAAGCTCCTCGATCAGGGCGGCGATCATCGGGGTGATCTCCTTTTGAATGGTTTCGATATCCTCAAGTTGCTTTTCTTTGCCGGCGATGCGGGATTTAAGGCCGGCGACCGTCTCCAGAAGGGTGGTGCGCCGGAGGGTTAAACGCTTTTTCGCTTCCTCCAGGGTATCGAATCGGGCCAGGAGCTTTTCCCGATCGTCCCGCCACTTCTGTTCGTGTTCCTGGGTGTCCTGGCGGATGCGGATCGATTCCGCCACGGGCTTTTTGATATGGTCGGTTTCGGCCCCTTGGCAGGGCGGTACCCAGAGCGCACTCTGTACCCACAGACCACTGTGCAGGGCAGTGAGAAAAAGGACGGTGGTTGTCAAGCGCATTGTCGTTTCCTTGTTATGAGAGGTCGAGAGGAGGTCTGTTATAAAGGAACGGTCTTTGTGTGTTGGATATAATCCAGCTGGTCAAGATGAATAGCTCGCAATGCTTCCGCTTTGTCCATATGTCGTCCCCGTTCTCAAGTTCCCGGCCCATGCTTTCACTGGTTGAGAATGCGCTGATGAAAGAGCGTCAGATAATACACATTAAAAATACGTGTTACATTTCCACGGTTCTGGGCAAATGTCAAGAATTCAGTTTCGAGAACACCTTTTCTCTTGCAGTTCAAAGTGTGACGTATTAATAAAACGTAACACTCGTCGTCAATGGTTAGATATCAAACTAAAACGAAGCAAAAGAAAAGGAAGATGCAATGAAAAAACGTTTGAGCTGCATGGCCATATTCTTCGGCACCCATCTGCTGGCTGGTTTGGCCATGTCAGCAAGCGATCCGGCTAAAGAGACGGAGAAAGAGACTACAATAATTCCGGAGATGGTGGTAGCCGCCGAGAAGATCGTCACTCCTTCTATGCAGGCCAGTGAAACCGTCTATACCGGCAGTGAGGTTACGGCTAAGGGCATCGAAATCCAGGGGGTCAAAGCCAATACCAGTGTCTATGAGGCGGTGGGTGTGCTGCCGGGTATCAGCGTTGAAAGCGCCGATGGTCGCGGCCTGGGGGCGGAACAACGCAGCGTGCGAATTCGCGGAGTCCGCAGTTCAATGGGTGCCTTGACGGTGGAAGGAATACCCAACTACGGTGGTAACCCTATCGGCCCAAGAGATTATATCTACGATCTTGAGAATATGCAGGGTATATCTGTCTATAAGGGGGCGGTGCCGGGTGACATCGGCACCGGGGTTGGTTCCCGCGGTGGGGCCATAGAATTGAAACCCAACTGGCCGAGCGAAAAATTCGGTGCACGTATTGATGAAAGCTTGGGTTCCGACGCATACACCCGCAGTTTCTTTCGCCTTGATTCCGGCAATCTGACCGACTTCGGAACCAAACTTTCCGCCTCCTATTCCTACACTGATGCCGATAAATGGCGGGGACCGGGTAAAGTCGGCCCGCGACACAATGGTAATTTTGCTCTCGATCAACCGGTGGGTGAGCGTTTTGATATCAAACTCTGGGTCAACCACAATGACCTGGAGCAGGACAACTATCGGGCCTTGAGTTTTCAGGAAACCCGAGATCTTGATGCCAATTACGACAACGATTACAACGAGTCGCTGACTGGAATCGCCGCCAAGGAGAAAGATTACTATAAATTCAACCGGGGTGAGTTTCTCAACGACGATTTCCTCTCCATTCTCAGCTGGAAGGCCACTGAATCCCTCAGCCTGAAACTGAAACCTTACTACTCGAGTGAGGATACGGAGATCCTGGGCGGTACTGCCACCGGTGGTGTCCAAAAACGGCTTCGCGACATTGAGCGCACCGGCTTTCTCGCCGAGAGTATGCTGGCGATGGCGGGAATTAAGGGAGTGCTGGGCTATCATTTCGAGAATTCGAATATGGATATATCAACCGAAAATTATGCCATCACCCGCGCGGGCCTGTCTTATCGCGGTCTGGGGGTTTGGGGCACCAGCGGCACGGCTTATATCAATAGCCCATACTTCAAACTGGCCGGCAATAAAGGGGCCTTCGACTGGCAGGCTGGACTCAAATATTTTAATTATGTCGATCCGGCAAGCGATGGCTTTACAGCCGGACCCGCACCGAATTATGCCCCGGTCAGGGCGATCGATCTGGACCGTGCGGAACAAACCCACGATATCTGGCTACCGACCCTGGGAACGGCGTATCGCTTGACGGACTCGTTACAGGCCTATGGCAGTTACGGCAAGAATTTCATTCGTCCCTATTCGTATCTGCCATTGGTTACCCTCTATAGCAATAATCGAGCCGCATTTCTCGCCAAAGGGATGACTTTACAAACCTTGTTTGACGGTTATGGCCTTGAAGAGTCGGATACTTTTGATCTGGGGCTGCGTATCGCCGGAGGCTGGTGCGATATCATCCCGACGCTTTTTTATGCCAAACACAAAAACCTGCTGACAACGGTCTATGATCCTCGGGTCAAATTGAATTACCAGCAGAATATCGGCGATGCCACCAGCTACGGTCTGGATCTGGAGATGAACGGTTATTTGCGCAAGGATCTGACGGTTTTTATCAATCCTTCGTATACGTCAATGACCTATGATGATGACTTAGGTTTTGCTGGTAAAAGCTTGGACACCAAAGGGAATCAGGTGGTGAATACGCCGGAATGGCTGGTGAAGACCGGTGTCATTTATCATCCCGGCGATTTTGAAATCGTCCCGATGCTGCGTTTCTTAAGCAAACGCTACAGCGATGCCGAGAACGAACAGGCCGTTGATGCCAGCACGCTCGTTGATCTGCGGGCCAGCTACACCCTCACCAATCCGCCCCTTGCCAAGTCGATGAAATTCACCGTTGAGCTGAACAACATCTTTGACGAACAATATATTTCGGTTATCAACGCCTCCGACGATACCCGCGCCGGCAATGCCAGTTATTACCCCGGATCACCGTTTTCCGCCATGCTGATAGTGTCTTTGGCATTCTGATTGCCCATTTAACAGTTCATGGTCTCTGCTAAATCTTCTGTTCGACCTTCTGGTAACAGGGAATACACAGGGTCTGGCCGGCAAAACGGCGGGTTCGCGACTCCATGGTCCGTTCGCCGCAATCGGCGCATTCAAGGCTTGCCAGGACCCGGGCGCGCCGCGGTGGCCGGTCGGTGAGGGGTTGGACGGTAAATACCTCATCGACCGGCAAGGTCATTAATCTCACCTGCATCTCCTGACGCATCCGACCAAGGTGTTCCTGCTCATCCGCCGATAAAAGGCCGCGGTTGCCGCGATCCATCAGGTCCATGAATTCCTGGTTCATCGATCCCCAGGCACTGTTGTTAAAGACCAGACGGATACCGCTATTGTCCTTACGGTTATAAAAAGAGAAGGCCATCTTGCCGAAATTCTTCTGGATCAGATTGCCCTTGCCGACCGTGCAACCGGTGAGAAACTGGATGGCATCGACGCCGCACATATCCGTTTCGGCAACGCAAACCAAATCATTCTGGTGGATCCTGCCCATCTTCGCCTCGGCCATTTCAGCGGCGCGGATGCCGATGGCCAGGCCGGGGCAGCTGTGGCCGTGGAAAGCAATAGTTTGGTCGATAATGTCCTGGGCAATCGTGCAGCTCATTGTTGTATCCTCTTTGTCATGGTTTGTTGTAATGGTTCATTTCCGAAGCTGGTTCCAGCGGTACCACCATAGGATAGCCATTGATGCGGTGGATTTCCACCGCCAGGCCGTAAACTGCTTCGATCATTTCGGCGGTAACCTGACTTGTCGGGCCGTAGCTGTGCACTTGACCGTCCTTCAGCATCAGCAGGGTGTCGGCATAGCGCATGGCTTTATTCAGATCATGCATGGTCATGACCGCGCCGATCCTGTGTTCATCGACGACCCGGCGCAGCAGGCGCATGATCTCCACCTGGTTTTTCAGATCCAGGGCACTGGTCGGCTCATCGAGGAGCAACAGGCGCGGTTCCTGCACCAGAGCGCGGGCGATGCACACCTTTTGCAATTCGCCTCCCGACAACTGGTCGATGCCGCGCAACGTCTTGTCGCCGAGATGCAGATGGCGGATGGCCGAATCGACTATCTCCAGATCGCGCTGAGACGGCCGCCAGCGAATATGCGGCTTGCGGCCCATGAGGATGGCATCGAAGACCGTCAGCCGGGCCGTCTCACTCTTTTGCGCCACATAGCCGATACGGGTGGCGATGTCGGCGGGCGACATCCGCAGGACGCTGCGTTCTTCCACGAGGATCGTGCCGCCCCCCGGACGATGGATGGTGTTGATGCATTTCAGCAGCGTCGTCTTGCCGACCCCGTTCGGTCCGAGGATGGCCAGCAATTCGCCCGGTTGGACCTGGAAATCGATGGCGTCGATGATTGCCTTGCCGTTATAGGCAAAGCGGAGCTTCTGCACATCAAGGATCATCGTTTTCCTCCACGGATAATGAGCCAAAGAAAGACCGGAGCCCCCATAAAGGCAGTCAGCACCGAAACCGGCAGGACATGGGGGGCCAGCATCAGGCGGGCACCGGTGTCGGAGGCCAGCAGGAGAAGAGCGCCACCGATGGCGGAACAGGGCAGGAGAAAGCGGTGGTCGGAGCCGATGATTCGGCGGATCATATGCGGCACCACCAGGCCGACAAAGCCGATGATGCCGAGAAAGGAGATGACCACCGCCGTCAGCAGCGAGGCGAGCAGCATGCCGACCATCCGCACCCGCTCAACCCGTACCCCTAACCCTTTGGCGGTTTCGTCGCCGGCGTCGATGGCGTTGTAATTCCAGCTGTTGGCCATAAAGAACAGCGACACCAGGATCGTAACGGCAGCGATAAAGGCCAGTTCGCTCCAGCTGGCCCGGGCGGTGTCGCCGAAAGTCCAGAAGACCATGGCCGCTAGCTGCACATCGTCGGCAAAGAACTGTAAAAACATGGTGCCGGCGGTAAAAAAGGCGCCGAGGGCGACGCCGGTCAGAATTATGATCTCCGGCGTCGCCCCGCGCAACCGGGCGATGGCGATGATGACGCAGGAGGTCAGGATACTGAAGATAAAGGCCGAGCCGGTGGTCAGATACGGGTTGGTGATCTGCACCGCCCCGATGCTGTTCGAGGTCATGATGCCGCCGCCGAGCAGCATCACCGACAGTGCCGCCCCAAAGGCGGCGGCGTGGGAGATGCCGAGGGTAAAGGGCGAGCCCAGGGGATTGCGGAGAATCGACTGCATCGCCGCCCCGGCAACCGCCAGACCGGCGCC
>JBBRGP010000044.1:0-12256 GCA_038224105.1 Desulfobulbales bacterium
CTTACTGTAATCGTAGTAATTACGATGAAGTTCTCTCGCTTTTTCGATAAATTCCTCTATTCGAAGTCTCTTTGGCATGGCAACCTTTTGTTTTCGAATGTATCTGGATAAGGGACGTAATTGTAAATTACTAGACCTAACAAGTTATTCAGCTGATCTGTATATCTCCCCTGATTGGGATGATATACAGAAAGATGACATTATTTTAGATCCTTGGTTAAGGTCAACAAAAGGTCAACATATTTCCACTGTATCATAACCGAAAGAAGTGGTGGCAGACAGGATAATTTTTTCACTATTCCTTTGGGATAGCTGTTTGGAAAACTATATAGGGACGTTGTTACTTAAGTTGCGTTACGATCGCCGGGACCATCGTAGTTGAATTCTATATTCACCTGGAACGCATGATTTGTTTTGAGCTGAATAGTGCGTCTTTATCAACTAAGTATGGTAGTATCAAGCGTTTTGCAACGGAAGTAACAACGTCCCCAAAATCACATGCCCCTGCTTTTGACCCCTTGACAAAAATAAGTAAAAAAGTACAATTGTACTTATGAAGATAGTTGCCGATACAAATACATTTTTGGCCGTGGCGCTCAATGAACCTGAAAAGAAAGAGATAATCTCACTAACCGTAGGGCACGATTTGATCGCTCCAGAGGTTTTACCTTTCGAGATCGGCAATGCACTGTCTTCTTTGGTTAAACGAAAGAGGCTGACACAGGAACAAGCGCTATTGGCTTGGAAGGCTTGCCTGGCGATCCCTGTCGATTTAAGGGGTATCGACATCGAAAAGGCTCTTGCGATAGCAATCAAAAATAACATCGATGCCTATGATGCATATTTCATTGAATGCGCCACAAGTTTACGATGCTCGTTATTAACATTGGATAGTCAGTTAAAATCTGTCTGTCGAGATCTCGTCATCAAAATATTGGAGTTTTAAAATGAAAGTATATACTTATTCTGAAGCCAGGCAGAAATTATCGAAAGTTCTTGATATCGCACGTAAAGAAGAAGTAATTATCAAGCGGAGAGGGGGAGAAATATTTTCGCTTGTCTTTAAAAAAATACCGAAATCACCTTTTGACGTTCCTGGTATAAAAACTTCAACAACCACAGAAGATATTCTTGAGGCAGTTAGAGAGTCAAGATCGAGATAGTCAAACGAATAAGGATAGATTGTGTGAGCGACAAGCGAACCAAATGAAACTACAGGGACGAAACTACAGGGACGTTGTTACTAAAGTTGCGTTACGATCGCCGGGACCATCGTAGTTGAATTCTATATTCACCTGGAACGCATGATTTGTTTTGGGTTGCATAGTGCGTCTTTATCACCTAAGTATGGTAGTATCAAGCGTTTTGCAACGGAAGTAACAACGTCCCCAAAATCACACAAAATCATCAAAGCAGATCGACGGATTCGTACAGACATTCTTTTTCCTCGCGGCGGATCGCTCATCGCAACCAGAGGATGTTTGTATGGTCCTGACCGAAGTCCGGCTTATAACAGGTATCAAAATTATTGACGCAGGCCATGATGACAACCTTCGTTCCGGTGAATAAAATCTCTTCAAGAGATTGATAAAAGTGTGCTCACAGGCACTCCCCCGGCGATTGAGGTTTTTTATGATGTTTCAACCATTGAGTGATTTTAACTTGCTTTCACCGCCAGGCACGGTCGATGAGGCGGTCGACCGGCTGTATGACGACCTGTCCCTTCGGGACAAGGTAGTGCTCGCCCATCTTTCCGAAAATCAATTGGATGCCGCTGTGTATTTAGAGGTGGCCAAGGCTATTCGCAAAGAGTTCGGACTTTCAAACAACACCCGATTGCTGGCTTCCTGTTCCCGGTATATCGGCACGAATTACGATTCCTTCGAGGATCCGGCGATGGTGATAGTCAAGGAATTATGGAAGCGGATAAAGAAAACCCATAATCTGCGCCTCGTTGCCGGTAAACAGTCAGTCGCCGTCTGAACGACCCTTTTATGAACCTCCCGACCTGCATGCCGGCCCCCCTTTTCCCCACCGTTTGCGGCTTTTATTCCGACCAATAACCGATTTTTCCGGTTTTTCCCCATACTATGGCTTGACCCTTATGGTGAAGGTACGCTATTATCGTCGAGTGCTCCTTTCTTTCCCCCGACGATAAGCTGAATCTTCAATTCTATTAAGGGCTTGCCATGACTCTTATCAAAAAAACCGATTTCATCGATTCCATTGCCGACAGTCTTCAGTACATCTCCTATTATCATCCGCTGGATTTTGTCCGGGCGATGCATGCCGCCTACCAAAGGGAAAAAAACCAGGCGGCCAAGGATGCCATCGGCCAGATCCTGATCAATTCGAAGATGGCCGCCGTCGGCAAACGCCCTCTCTGCCAGGATACCGGAATCGTCAATGTCTTTATAAAGATCGGGGCCGATTGCCGCTTCGACAGTGATATGTCAATCCAGCAGATGGTCGACGAGGGAGTTCGGCGGGCCTACAGCCACCCCGACAACCCCCTGCGCCTCTCAGTCGTTGCCAACCCGGCCACGGATCGGAAAAATACCAGGGATAACACCCCGGCCGTCGTTTATACCGAAATCGTCGCCGGCACCGGCCTCGAGGTCCATATCGCCGCCAAGGGTGGCGGCTCGGAAAACAAAAGCAAATGCACGATGCTCAACCCGAGCGATTCGATCGTCGAATGGGTAAAAAAAACCATTCCGACCATGGGGGCGGGCTGGTGTCCGCCGGGCATCATCAGTATCGGCGTTGGCGGCACCATCGACAAGGCAGTCCTCATGGCCAAGGAAGCCCTGATGCAACCCGTCGATATCCAGGAGCTCATCGATCGCGGCCCGGCCACGAAGCTTGAACAGCTGCGTCTCGATATCTTCAATGCCATTAACGGCCTCGGCATCGGCGCCCAGGGACTGGGCGGGCTGACCACCGTTCTTGATGTCAAGATATCCGAATATCCAACCCACGCCGCCTCACTGCCGGTGGCGATGATCCCCAACTGCGCCGCCACCCGCCATACCCATTTCAAGCTCGACGGGACCGGTCCGGCGCACCTTGCCCCGCCGAACCTCGCTGAGTGGCCGGACATCTCGCTGGCGGCCGGCGACCAGGCAAAACGGGTCTCTCTCACCGGCATCACCAAGGAAGAAATCGCCACCTGGAAAGCCGGCCAGACCCTGCTCCTGAGCGGCAAGATCCTGACCGGCCGCGATGCCGCCCATCGCCGCATCCAGCAGCTCTTTGACCAGGGCAAACCGCTGCCGGAGGGGGTCGATTTCAACGGCCGCTTCATCTACTACGTCGGTCCCGTCGATCCGGTCCGGGACGAGGTCGTCGGACCCGCCGGACCGACCACTTCCACCCGGATGGATAAATACACCGACATGATGCTGGAAAAAGCCGGGCTGTTCGGGATGATCGGCAAATCTGAACGCGGCGACGCCACCATCCAGTCGATCAAAGACCATCAAGCCGTATACTGCATGGCGGTGGGCGGCGCTGCCTATTTGGTGTCCAAGGCGATCAAGAAATCCCGGGTGGTGGCCTTTGCCGACCTCGGCATGGAAGCAATCTACGAATTCGAGATCGAGGATATGCCGGTAACCGTCGCCGTCGACGCCGGTGGCGAGGCCGTCCATAAAACCGGTCCCGCCTTCTGGCAGAAGGAAATTTTAAAAATGCAGGGTTAACGAGCTTGCCGGGAGTGAAGCTCTTCCTCCTGACCATAACAGAACAGGCGCCGAGAGTTCAGCTTCTCGGCGCCTGTTTTTTTTTGCACGCGGCCCCAGTTGCGACAGCCGGCGCTTACGCCCGCATACGCCGAAGAATTGAGTTCACCTCGCCCGTCATCAATGGCGGTTCGGTCGCGAGAAAGACCCTGTTGCCCGGGTTGCCCTTGTCGAGCCCCTGGCCCTCCTCACCCCGCAGAGTGGTGACCACAAGCGGCAGCACCTCGATGCCCCGCCCCATATACTCGATCCGTTCGCCGACGGCGAGCTGGTTGCGCAGTTCGACCAGCGGCTCCCGGCCCGATGCCCGGATGACCGCCACCGGCTCGAAGCTCTGCACCGCCCGCGAGGAATCGTAGAGCATCTCCGAACCGCCCGGTTGCTGCCTGATGAAGTTTTCCGTCGTCCCCCTGGTCCCGGTGCGACGGACCTCCTCCATGAACTGCTCCGGCAGCTCTATCACCGAAGGATCGGCCCAGGCCTCGGCGGGAAGCCCCCGCAGATAATCGAGGGCCGCCCGATAGACCCGGACCACGCCGCCGACATAGAAGATCGACTTCATCCGCCCTTCGATCTTCAGCGCATCGACCCCGGCGGCGACGAGTTGCGGCAGCATCTCCAGCAGGCAGAGATCCTTGGAGTTGAAGATATAGGTGCCGCGATCGTCCTCTTCGACCGGAAAATACTGACCGGGCCGTTTTTCCTCGACCAGGGCGTAGCTGAACCGGCAGGGGTGGGCGCAGTGGCCCTGATTGGCGTCGCGGCCGGTCATATAGTTGGAGAGCATGCACCGCCCCGAATAGGAAATGCACAGGGCGCCGTGGACGAAGATCTCCAGTTCCCCGGCGGTTTTGGCACGGATCTGACAAATCTCGGCAAGCGACAACTCTCTGGCGAGATTTAAGCGGACCACCCCCTGGCGGAGCCAGAACGCGGCCGCCGCCTGGTTGGTAACGTTGGCCTGGGTGGAGAGGTGGAGCTTCAGCGTCGGGACCACCGTCCTCGCCAGGCTGAGGATGCCCGGATCGGCAACGATCAGGCCGTCCGCGCCGATGTCCCCAAGGTTTTGAAGGTAGTCCGGCAAGCCTTCGAGGTCGCGGTTATGGGCAAAGATATTGACCGTGACATAGACCCTGGCGCCGTGTTCATGGGCATGGGCGATGCCCTGCTGCATCGCCTCGTCGCTGAAGTTGCCGGCCTTTTCGCGAAGGCCGTAACACTTGCCGGCGAGGTAGACCGCATCGGCGCCGTAATGGACGGCGGTCACCAGTTTTTCATAGGTTCCCGCCGGCGCCAGCAGCTCCGGGATAACCGGGGGCAGGCCTTTGCCGCTTTCAATTTTATCCATGGTCGAGTATTGTGAAACGTTATTGTTAGAAATTCATTTCATGTTTCAACCCCCTTCATAGAGCAACCAACCCGGGATTGCAAGAGCGACAGTGAAAGATACACGCATCGGCATAGCGATGAGCGGCGGCGTTGATTCAACTGCCTGCGCCCTGCTCCTCCGCGACCAGTTCCTGGTCGAGGGCTTTTTCATGCAGCTGGCGCAACCTCATCTTGCCGCCCAGCAGGAACGGGTCATGTCACTCGCCACCCGCATCGGCATTCCCCTGCAGGTCATCGATCTCCGTCAGGCATTTGCGGAAAAGGTGCTTCACTATTTTTCCGGCAGCTATTTCCAGGGACTTACTCCGAACCCCTGCGTCGTCTGTAACCGGGAGATCAAATTCGGCCTGTTCATGGACACCATCCTTGCCGCCGGCATGACGAAAATGGCCACCGGCCACTATGCCAAAACCCAGAAGGTTGGCAACCTCCACCGCCTGTTCCAGGGCGGCGACCCGAAAAAGGATCAATCCTACTTCCTGTCACGCCTCAGCCAACACCAGCTGGCCCGGATCATTTTCCCCCTGGGCGAGTGGACCAAGGAGAGCACCTACCGTTTGGTCGAAGAGCACGGCTTCGATGATTTTCAGGGCCTGGAGAGTCAGGACGTCTGTTTTTTCGACAACAACGAGATCGGCGATTTTCTCCGCGCCCGGGCGCCGGGAGAAGAGGTCGAAGGCCCCATACTTTCAACCTCGGGGAAGCGGCTGGGCAGCCACCGGGGACTGTTTCGCTATACCATTGGCCAGCGCCGGGGCCTCGGCATCGCCGCCGCCGCCCCCCTCTACGTCGTCGGTCTCGATGTCCAGGAAAACGCGGTTATCGTCGGCAGCGACCAGGACCTGCTCCGCGATCGCATCACCGTCGAGCACCTGCACTGGCTGGCCGAAAGTCCGCCGGATCAGGATAAAATCTATTCGGTCCGCATCCGCTCAAGCCATCCCGGCGCGCCGGCCCGGCTCCGCCTGGCGGACGACGACCACGGCGAAATTTTCTTTGACCGCCCCCAGCGAGCGATTACCCCAGGCCAGTTTGCGGTGGTTTACGACGGCAGCGAACTGCTCGGCTCCGGCATCATCGTCCTGGAAAAATTGCCAAGATGACGAACGTTCTTATCACGACACTCGGCTGCAAGGTCAATCAATACGAATCGGCCGCCTTCAAGGCCGGCTTTGAAGCGGCCGGCCTGACCGTAGTCGCCCGTAACGGCCAGGCCGATATCGTCGTCATCAATACCTGCGCGGTAACCGGCAGCGCCGGCGCCCAGTCCCGTCAGGCTGTGCGCCGGGCCCTCCGGAAGAACCCAGCCGCGAAGATCATCATCACCGGCTGCTACGCCGAAGTCGCCGGCGAGAAACTGGCCGAAGAGAAAGAGCTCCAGGGCCGCCCTTATACCGTCATCGGCAACAGCAAAAAGGATGAACTGGTCAGCCGGGCTATGGCCGGTGGGAGCATGGCCGGCGCGATGGTTCTCGGGACGATCAGCGAGGCCAGGCAGATCTGCCGATTGCCGGTCCGCCGTTTCAGCGACCGTTGCCGGGCCTACCTGCGCATTCAGGATGGCTGCGAGAGTTACTGCACCTACTGCATCGTCCCCTTCACCCGCGGTCCGAGCCGCAGTCTGCCGGTGGCTGAGGTCATCGACCAGGCCCGGATTTTCGCCGATGCGGGTCACCGGGAGATCGTCCTGACCGGGATCCACCTCGGCAACTACGGCAAGGATCTGCCGGCAAAGACCAGCCTGGCCGCCCTCCTCGACCAACTGAGTCTGGCCACCCCGGCGGTCGCCTACCGCATCAGTTCCCTGGAACCCCTGGAGATCGACGATGCCTTCCTCACCCTGATGGGGGAGCGGCCCAATATCCAGCCCCATCTCCACATCCCCCTGCAAAGCGGCGATGACGAGGTCCTCGCCCGGATGAACCGGCGTTATACCACCGAACAGTTCCGGCAGATTATCGAACTGTGCCGAAAACGTCTGCCGGATGCGGCAATAGGCGTCGATATCCTCGCCGGTTTCCCCGGGGAGTCGGATCGCCATTTTGAGGCCGGCCTGGCATTTGTCGAGTCGCTTGCCTGCAGCTACCTCCACGTCTTCCCCTATTCGATCCGCCCGGGCACTGCAGCCGCCGCCTTCCCGGATCAGGTGGCGAAAGGCGTCAAGGAACAGCGGGTGGCGGTCCTGCGGAAGCTCAGTGACGCCAGGAAAATGGCCTTTTATCAAAGCCAGCTGGGACGGACCTGGCCGGTTCTGGTCGAAGGCCGCCGGGACCACACCGGCATGCTGCAGGGATTCACCGCCAATTATATTGCGGTCACCTTTACCGGGCCGGACAGTCTGCTGCACCAAGTTGTTCCCGTCAGGCTCCTGTCGTTAACAGATACTTGCGCCCTGGGAGAACGTTGCACATCATGAAAATCGAAATTATCGCCATCGGCGACGAACTGACTTCCGGCCGAATCCTCAATACCACCAGCAGCTTCGCCGCCAGAAACCTGTTTGAAGCCGGCTACGAGATCTATGCCATGAACACCATCGGCGACACCCCGAGCATTATCGGGGAGGCACTGAAACAGGCGCTCAGCCGGGCGGATGCGGTTCTGGTCACCGGCGGCCTCGGCACCACCGACGACGACCTGACCAACGAGGCGGTTTCCAAGGCCCTCAATCGCCCGACCATGCCCAACTTCGAAATCCTCTCGAACATCCGCTCGAGCCTCGATGAGATCACCAGCGCACCGGTCAGCCATCTGGAAAAACTGGCCTGGCTGCCCTCCGGGGCCGAAGCCCTGAGTCCCCAGTCGCGGATGGCCGGCTACCAGCTCATCCACGACGACAAACCGATCTTCTTTCTGCCCGGCATTCCCAGCCAGATGAAGCACCTCCTGGTCGAACAGGTCCTGCCGAAGCTCTCGACCTGGGACAAGGATCATAAACTGACCACCTACCAGAGGATTTTCCGGATCTTCAATCTCCCGGAAACCGAGGTGAACCGGCGCATCACCACCCTCGATTTGAGCCCCGACGTGCACATCGGCTATTACCCGGTATTTCCGGAGGTCCACTTGAGCCTTACCGTTCGCGACAAGAAGACCAACAACGCCCGGCGCCTGTTCAACTCCTCCTGCCAGGCGATCAACACCGTCCTCGGCGATTCCATTTACGGCCATGACCGGGACAGCATGGAGATGATCGTCGGTAAACTGCTCCAGGAAAACCACCTCCAGCTTGCCGTCGCCGAATCCTGCACCGGCGGACTGATCTGCGGCAAGCTCACCGGCACCCCCGGCAGCTCCGCCTATCTCCTCGGCGGCATCGTCGCCTACGCCAACCGCCTGAAGACCGAATATCTCGGCATTTCCCCGCAATTGCTCGACAGCCATGGGGCGGTCAGCCGGGAGACCGCCGAGGCGATGGCGGTCGGGGTACGGGCGAGAAGCGGCGCCGACATTGCCCTGGCGGTCACCGGCATTGCCGGACCGAGCGGCGGGACCGAAGAGAAACCGATCGGCACGGTGTATATCGCCATCGCCACCGCCGAGGAAAATTGGGTGACCAAATTCCACTTCGAAGGCGACCGCGAACAGATCCGGGAGATCACCGCCCAGAGCGGCCTCGATCTGATCAGAAAATACCTGCTGCAAAGGCGGGAATAGCGGCCGTACCGTCAGGCCTGATGCCGCGCATTTTTTCGCGATAAGGTTTTTATAGATTATCCGGTGTATGGTAGAAACTCTTTTAGTACCTTAGAAATTCATTTCTTGTTTTTTGAATGAATTTCGTGAAGGTACTTATACCCCCTTGTGGGGTATTAGAAACTTTTTTGTTACAGAACAATCCTTTATCATAGTGGAGAAGCCAATGGCAGTAAACCCAAGCAAGGAAAGAGTCAGCAGCGTCGACAACGCAATCAGCCAGATCCAGAGGCAGTTCGGCAAGGGCTCGATCATGCGTCTCGGCTCAAAGGAGACCGAGAGCATGCCGGTTATTTCGACCGGAGCCCTGAGCCTTGATATCGCCCTCGGGGTCGGCGGCCTGCCCAAGGGCCGGATCACCGAGATCTATGGTCCTGAATCGTCCGGCAAAACCACTTTAGCCCTGCAGGTCGTCGCCGAAGCCCAGAAAATCGGCGGCACCGCCGCCTTCATCGATGCGGAACACGCCCTCGACACCAATTATGCCGCCCGGCTGGGCGTCGATGTCGACAATCTGCTCATCTCCCAGCCGGACTTCGGCGAGCAGGCCCTGGAGATTGCCGAGATTCTGATCCGCTCAAACGGCGTCGACGTCATCGTTATCGACTCGGTCGCCGCCCTGGTGCCGAAGGCGGAGATCGACGGCAACGTCGGCGATGCCCATGTCGGCCTGCAGGCCCGGCTGATGTCCCAGGCCATGCGCAAATTCACCGGCGTTCTCAACCGCAGCAATACCGTGCTCATCTTCATCAACCAGATCCGGATGAAGATTGGAGTCATGTTCGGCAATCCCGAGACCACCACCGGCGGCAACGCCCTCAAGTTCTATTCGTCCCTGCGCCTCGACATCAGGAGGATCGGCCAGATCAAAGAAGGTACCGACATCATCGGCAACCGCACCAAGGTCAAAGTCGTCAAGAATAAAGTCGCCCCGCCCTTCAAGGAGGCCGAATTCGACATCATCTACGGCGAGGGTATCTCCAAAATAGGCGACCTGCTCGATCTCGCCGCCAACCTGGAAATCGTCGAGAAAAGCGGCTCCTGGTACTCCTACAAGGAGGAAAGAATCGGCCAGGGCCGGGAAAACGCCAAACGCTTTCTCACCGACAATCCGGAGATGTGCACCGAGATCGACACCAAGGTGCGCATGGCCTACGGCCTGGCCCCGGCAACGCCGCACCTCGCTGCTCCCACCGAGGCGCCGGCCGCACCGACCGCTGCTCCGGCTGGACCTCCCACCGATTAACCGTCAACGACCGTAGCGCAGACGGGATTCATGCCCAATCGGTCATCGATCCTTTCTGCGCTGTCGTACGTCCTTAGCTTGACATAGTCATATCAGCATTCTAGAATGGCGCACCAACTGTACGACATGTTTTTTCCATTAAAATGGTCACACCGAAGCTTTTCAAAAACAACGAGATGAGATAAATATTAAGATGATCACTAAAACATGCCGATATAGTTTTTTGGCATTTTTTACACTCGCCTTTTATTTAATTGATACTCCCCCACTGCAAGCAGCAAACCTTGTGCTCTCGACAACCTCAACATCGGGCTCAGAGGTTATAGAACTGCAACTCGACAAGATTGAGAAACTGGCGGGAATGAAATTAACCATTGATTATCCTGCACGATTCCTGGAATACAAAACTGCACAAAAAACCTCCGCATTCAATTCTTTTATGCAGGTGGTCAATGACAAAAAGCCTGGCCGGTTGATTCTGGTGATGGCCAGCGCAACTGGCATTTCCGGGGAAAATTTAAAAATATTCGAACTGACCTTCACGAGATCGACACAAAACCTGCCATCTTCTCTGAAAATTGAGCCTAGCGAATGCCAACTCATGAGTGAATCGCTGCAAGCAATACCCTGTCAAACCTCTCCTTTAACAGTATCGATCTCTCAGTAGTAGTTCCTCTCCATCCACATCTCCCTCCAAGCCAGTAGAAATCTTTCGTCAACCTGCGGACAGATAGGATCGAATCCTGTTCTTGCTGGCGGAAGCACCATGAAACTCCTCCGACAAATTCGTAATTGGAAACCTCCAAATTACTGTTCAATGATCTTTTGACTGCTCTCAATAAGAACCCGTTGGGTTGACCAAAACGGCCACCGCATTCCTCTATCTAGTTAATATTGGATATTTTAATAGCCATCATAAAAACAAAATAGAGCTATCTGCAGACTGGCATCATTAATGCAAAACTTCGATTAACAAATAATTAATAGTGTTTTTTTGCTCATTAATTTCGGGTTATTTTGCACTAATTCAGGCGACACGAATGTCGCCTGTTTTGGGTCTTTCTAATAAAAATATGAAGGTTAGGCATACGAATAAAGAAGCATCTGAATGACAAAACTGTGAGCCGGTTGATTGAACACCATATGTTTGTATCAACTTAATATAAATTTGATATTCTGGTGATTATTATGAGCAATATAATAGTTAGAAAAAGTGATTTTAGGAAATTTTTCAATCACTGCTTAATGGTCTGTGGAGTCGTGGCAAGTAGCCTTCTTGCGACTGCCAGCGGCAATGCCGCAGTGGAAGCACATGAGATCCAGATTGACTTTACCTTTGATTCTGTCTCCATCCCATACAAGCAGGTATCCGGGTATCGAGTGTATATGAATGGGGGTGTGTTGTGTGAAACCCAGAATATCGTAACGCAAAGTGCCTCGTGCCCTGTTGCTGCGGAACCGGCTACCTACTCCTTCGCACTTTCCGCCCTATTCGACGATGGATCGGAAAGTCCTCAATCTGCACCATTCCCGTTCACCATCACTGCCTCAGACAGCGACAACGATGCTATTGTCGATAGTTGGGAGCAGACCTATTTTGGTAATCTGACGACTGCGAATTCCACTACCGATTACGATCATGATGGCTACACTGACCTTGTTGAATATCTAAATGATACTGAGAATGAGGGGGATAGTAATGGGACTTCATTCAACCCGAAGGTAATCAACGCACCAGGTGGAACCGGCTATACCGGCAATTTGGCTGACAGTCTCGTTATCAACTTTCCGGGCTATGGACTTTATACATACAATTCCACTTCATTGTTGACTCAGATTAACACTGTTCAATCCAACCTGACGGTCACGGCTGATATTGACTCTGATGGTACCGATGAAATTATATCCTTCTTTGAGGGGTATGGTCTTTATGTCTGGGACAATGGAACCTGGGGGAGTCGCATAAACACTGTTAAGCCAGAGGCTATGATAAAGTTCGGCAACAGAATTGCCATAGACTTTGGTGCGGCATATGGTTTGTACACCTACAGTACCGCGGAAGGCTTCAGTCGCATAAACGGCGGAGATCCAACCCTTATGACGGAAACTGATGTTGACTCAGACGGGGTCATGGAGCTTGCCGTATCCTTCACCGGGTCGGGTCTGTATATCTGGGACAATG
>JBBRGP010000045.1:0-12200 GCA_038224105.1 Desulfobulbales bacterium
AATCGTAGTTGTTGAACTTGCCCTGCAGCACCGCCGCCACCCGTTCGAGCCCCATGCCGGTGTCGATACTCGGTTTCGGCAACCTGGTCAGGGTACCATCGGCGGAGCGGTTGAACTGCATGAATACCAGATTCCACAACTCGAGAAAGCGGTCACAATCGCAGCCGAGGGCGCATTCCGGCCGGCCGCAACCAGCCGCCGCTCCCTGATCGATATGAATCTCGGAACACGGCCCGCAGGGTCCGGTATCCCCCATCGCCCAGAAGTTGTCCTTTTCCCCCATCCTGACAATACGTCCCGGCGGGAGATTTTCAACTTTTTCCCAGAGCGCGCAGGCCTCGTCGTCATCCTCGAAAATAGAGACCCAGAGTTTTTCCGGGGGAAGGCCTAATTCGACGGTAAGGAATTCCCAGGCGAAACGGATCGCATCCGGCTTGAAATAGTCACCGAAAGAAAAATTGCCGAGCATCTCAAAGAAGGTGTGATGGCGGGCGGTATAGCCGACATTCTCCAGGTCGTTATGCTTGCCGCCGGCCCGAACGCAGCGCTGGCTGGTGACCGCCTTGACATAGTCCCGTTTGTCCTCACCCATGAAGACCATCTTGAACTGGACCATGCCGGCATTGGTAAAGAGGAGGGTGGGATCGTCCTTGGGGACGAGTGAAGAACTGGCAACAACCGTATGACCGTTTTTGTCGAAATAATTCAAAAACCTGCGGCGTATTTCATTTCCTTTCATAATTTTCGAGCAACTCGCGATTGTATTAATTTTTTTCCCGCTCACATCCCGCCGCAGGCAGATCCCTTCCGACAAGCTGGAACCGTCAGTCGCCCCGGGCAATTATATGGGGCAGGACCTGCTTGAACTCGGCGGTCCCGGCCTTGCCGAGCAATTCGTAGATGAGCATCTCGGCCGGCCCGACCACCGCTCCGGCCGCCTGCATTGCCGCCAGCCCGGCCTGATGGTCGCGTATTTTTCTCGAAGACACCGCATCCGCGACGATCCAGACCGAATAGTCCTGGGCCAGCAAGCCCATGGCGGTCTGGTAGATACAGATATGCGACTCCACCCCGGCCAAGGCGATGGTCGTCACCGTTTTCGGCAGGGCATGGATGAAGGCCTCGGTCGCCTGGTTGGCCAGAGCATTGAACTCAACCTTGTCGAAGCGCGGGACATCGGCCACCAGGGCTTCAATCTTCGCGACATACGGTCCCAGTCCTTTGACATACTGGGTATTGGCAAGTATGGGAATTTTGCAGATCCGCGCACAGCGGATGAGCAGTTCGATGGTCGAAGTTATCTGCTCAGCTTCATGAATCTTGGCCATCAGGCTTTGCTGCACATCGATTATCTGCAGGCAAACATTGTCCGGAGTCAGTAACCGCTTGGTCATCATCAGTCCTCCTTTCCCTTCATATCATGAAAAAAATCGCTTCCAATTAACTCTTTTCTCGGCGGAGATTCAAGATTATCCTTGCGCTGCCGTAAAAAACATCGCCTGGCCGTCATTTTTCCCGCGACCAGCGGTCAAGACAGCTGAGGCAAGCACCCTCCGCCGCGGCTTTCAGTGGGCTGCGCTCATACCTTGCCGGGCGAGTCGCCCGCCGCGGCCGTGGCAGGGGTTTTGTCATGATACTGCTTGCCTTCGATGAGATCGGCGGTCAGTTCGACATTTCTTTTCAGGGTCACATAGGCATAAACCGCCTGTCCCTTGACAGGGTGGGGCATGCCGACCACGGCCGCCTCGGCGACACCGCGATGGGTCAACAAGGCAGCCTCAATTTCAGCGCTACCCAAACGGTGGCCGCTGACGTGAATAACACTGTCCCACGGGACAATAAGGGCGGTGCACAGAGTGCACCCTACGTTCGAGCCAACTTGAAAGCTTATTGGAATGATTTCTTTCCGGCAAAACCGCGGAAGAAATTCA
Source organism: Desulfobulbales bacterium (assembly GCA_038224105.1). Lineage (GTDB taxonomy): Bacteria > Desulfobacterota > Desulfobulbia > Desulfobulbales > Desulfocapsaceae > Desulforhopalus_A. Next base: position 1,932 of record JBBRGP010000045.1, read on the forward strand.
CCCTACCGAACGGCACTGGGCAAAGCAAGGAGAAATTGAGGGGACGGGTCGTTACACCTGACACCGGTCAGCCTGGACAGTGGTGTGTTTTTTGCCATCAAACGCTCTTGCCGGTCATGACCCGGATCGAAAATAATTACCTTGCAAGGTCGATATCCTAGGCAGTATGTTTGGACAATTTCGATCCCGCCCGCGGCGTACTTCCCAAATAACCGTTGACGAAAGCACTTTACAAAGCTAAAGCAGCTATTACACTAATAAATGAAATACCCCCCCAGGGAGGGCATATGCAAGATGAACAGATAGATGCCATGTCAAAACTGCTTAAATCGATGTCTCATCCCATCCGCCTGAAGATTCTCTGCCTTCTGCAAGACAAGGAACTTTCAGTGGGCGAGATCAGAGACCAGGTGAAGACAACCAATGCCAATGTTTCTCAGCATTTGAACATCCTGCGGAACCAGGGGATTCTCGAATACCGCAAGGATGCAAATTTTATTTACAACAAAATCACCGATAAACGCATTCTCGAACTTATCAAGAAAATGCGCGTTCTTTTCTGTCCCAATTTTTAACCCCCACCACGATACAGGATCAATCGCTATGATCATTTCTGACTGGATACACGTCATCGCCGGATTTTTCATCCTGCTCAGCCTGTCGCTGGGAGTGTCGGCGAGTCCTCTTTTTCACAGTGCATACTGGCTTGTTTTCACGGCCTTCGTCGGTCTGAACCTCTTCCAGTTCGGCTTCTCCAAATTTTGCCCGCTCGGGTTGATCCTCAAAAAACTTGGGGTTCCCGAAAAAAGGCAAGGATAAGGCGGCCGGCGTTACTCGCGGTTCATCGATACGTTACAGGATGCCTGCCAGCAGCAGGTGATCTGCGAACAGCTCTCGCGCTGCCGGAAACACGGCAGATTGCCTTCCCGTACCTGGATGCGGGAGATGAGCTCGGCGAGCTTCACCCCTTTCTCCTGAGGAATCCCAAGTATAAGAGCTTTTTTTCTAGCCAGTGAAAACAGTTTCGGACCTTTTCTATAGCCTTTTTGCGACATAAACCCTCCCATCCTAGCGGCAAAAACAGTATTCCCTTCTTTCAAGGCACTGCATAACTCTCCATGATACTCTATAGACTTACCACATTTACACCCAGCCGGCATCCGAAAGTTACGGCACCATTGCAACCTTGAAGCGGTCGCCCTTTTACCGACCCGGACAATTGTTATACCGCAAGGGCATACGTTTCGTACGAGCAGACAAGCTGCTCGACTCAGCTTTATATCGGCAGGATGTGATACTCTTCGACTATGGGGTGGATCCCGTTCAGCACCTGGCCGTTTCGCCCATCAATGGAGATCGGGTCGCCGAAACCGATTTTCAACCCGGCGATTTCGCAATACTGGTCGGTCTCATAGACCTTCAAACTCCGACACCCGACCACGCAGGTCTTTTCGAGCCGTACCGCAACAACCGAGGCATGCGACGTCTGCCCGCCCCTGGAGGTGAGCAACCCGTCCGACATGCTTACCACTTTTATATCCTCGGGAACGGTGTCCTGCCGGATCAGAATGAGCGGGGTGGCGGGATCGGTCCGGCGCAATTTACGAATGTTCTCTTCCGTGAACACCGCCCGCCCGGAAAGAGCCGATCCTGAAACCCCGACTCCCTTGCCGAGATGGGCGGACTCGAGGTCCGGGCTCTCGACAAAGACGTTCAGATGTTCCTTCTTTTTGATCGTTATCATATCCCGGGTCTGCAGGAGATAGAGTTCCTCCGGTTCCGGTCCCTCAAAGGTAAATTCGATTTCCTGGGGGTTCCACCGCTTATCATACACCAACTCTCTGGAAATATTCAACAATTCCTTATAGATTTTTGGGAATCGCCGTTCCAGGGTTTCCTCCACCGACCGCCCATCGAGCTGGGCCTGCTCAACGGAGATGGCGTAGCTGGAGACCAGGCCGGAAACAATGTCCTCACCTTGATCGCCATAGGCATAATCCCCCCACAGGGCAACCCGTTGGACCTTGCGATAGGGATGGGCGGTAAACACCACGCCGGCCCCGGCATTGCCGCTTTTATTGCCGAACACCATGGCCTGAACGATCACCGCCGTTCCCCAGGACTCGGAAACATCCATGATTTTGCGGTATTCCACGGCCTTTTGGGTTTCCCAGGAGTCGAGCACCAACTGAATGGCATTGACCAGCTGGAGCCAGGGGTCGTCGGGGATGCCGAGTCCCCGCTGGCGGATCAGCCGCTGGTAGGAGAGCGCCAGTTCCCGCATCTGCTCCGGTGAAAAATGCCTCTTCAGACTGACGTTGTACTTGTCTTTGGCCTTATTCATCAGGACCTGAAAATCTTCCCGGCCGACCCCGGAGATCATCGCCCAGGACTGGAGAAACCGCCGGTAATTATCCCAGGCCAGATAGCCGTTGCCGTGATTGGCGATGAATTCGGCGATCAGTTCCTCGTTGAACCCGACATTGTGAACGGTGGCCATCATCCCCGGCATGGAGATGGCACCGCCGCTCCTGACTGACAACAGCATCGGTCTCTCCGGCGAGCCGAAAGTTCTGCCGGTAAGCACTTCAATCTCGGTGAGGGCCTGGCGAATACGTTCCATGACCTCTTCCCGGGTCTTGGCATAGCCGAAGACTATCTCCCGGCAGCGGAAAATCTCGGTGGTCAGGACAAAGGCCGGGGGAACCCGCTTGTCGTCGCCGATGAGGGTGGCGAGGTTGAACCCTTTGTTGCCGAGGTGGATAATGTTGTTGGTATAGGGATTGGGCTTATGCAGCAGCGACAGGACCCTCTCGGGGTTATAGGTCATGAGCAGGTCCAGACGCTCCTGATCGAGAAGATCTTTCTGGTTCTCGAGGGTCTGAAGGATGCGGAGGATGAAATTATCGAGGTGCTGGAGGCCGAAGGTCGAGGCGATCAACTCGCGAAAAAAGACCTCGGACAAGCGCTGGACCGTGATCCCCACCTCCGATTCATCATAGAAGCCGGCGAATTTTTCGAGGATATTCTCCCGGCCGACCTGGGGGATGATGATCGACAGATTGTTTTGATGGATATTGGTATAAAAGGCGTAGATGATGTCCTTGACCCCCTCCGACATGCCGCGGAAGATATCGAGGTACTGGGTGTAGGAAAAACGACGGACCTTGAGAGAGGCTTCCAGGAGCGACAGGTAGGTGGAAAGCCGCCGCGAGGTAATGCCGTCGATCGCCAGCGCCCGCAGAAACAGCTTGATACAGCGGACGATGTTATAGAAGGTGGCCTGGGTGATAATCGACAGATTGACGGTTTCCGGCAGCTTCTCCAGATAGAGATTGGCGAGATTCTCCAGGCGGAAGGTGAGGCTGAGGGCATCGAACTTGCGCTCTTTGTACCGGCCATACACCGACGGGATATCGACGGCGATATGCCGCTTATAATAGATATCTTCCTGGGCCTCGAAGGTTTCTTCGGAAAGGATAATATCCTTCAGACTCTCCAGGGCGGTGAGGAGGGCTTCCAGGCACTGCTCGGTATCGGCGCGGTCAAGGCCGGCCAGCAGTTTTTCCATCTCCGGAAAACCGTCATTGACCGCCTTGAGGATCTCTGACCGCAGCTGCTGCACGCCCAGTCTGTATTTCTTATTGAGTAGTTTGTACATCCTGACCATCAGCTCAAAACGGCGGACCTCCCTGGCGCTCAGATCCTGCTGCTGGCCAAGGAAATCGCTGATCGTCTCGCGGGCCCTGACCAGAATATCCTGAACCTTGTCGATCGCCATGGCCGACCAGAACCGGTCGCTGAGAACGGCCAGATCGTCGACATACTCGCCCTGGCCGGCAATCTGGCTATAGACCTCTTCCGGGATATAGGGAATGAGCAGGGTCTTGTCCCTCGTCTTCCAGAACAGGAAGATGGCCTGGACGAAGTCGACGATGAGGTTGGAACTCTCGACGTGCCCCTGTTTGCGGAGAAAATGCACCAGCACATCTTTTCGTTTATGGATTTCGTCAAGTTCGGTCGAAACATCGCGCAGTTCGCCCTCCGAGCCGATTTCATTAAAGAACACCGGCATGAGCTTGGTGAATTGTTTCGAGAGATTGTAGATCGGCTCGATCGGGTGATTGAGCAGCTGGGTGATATCGCGCTGAAAGAGATCGGTGTCTTTGACGCAGGTTCCAGAGAGTTTCAGATGAATGATCAGGGCCGAGAACAGGGTCGAACACCATTTCGGTTCCCGCATGATCAGATACAGCCAGACCCGAATATTGGCGAGATGGGCCGGATTGGCCAGGGGTTGCCAGTTTTCATCGACCCCGACGACGTTGGCGTGCTGAAAACCAAAGCGCACCACCCCCCAGAGAAAGGCCTCGACCATACGGCTGTTGCCGCGGTCGAAGACCTCACCGCCCAGGACCTGGATGCACTGCAGGGAGGTGTGGGGAAATTTCCGGACATTGGCCTTGAGCAGTTTGAAGGCGGTCAGCAGAAATTCCTCGATCTCCTCGAAACTCTGCTGGCGGATCAGCTGCACGAGACTGCGGTTTATTTCCCGCAGGGTTTCCTCATGGATCAGATACAGGCCATCGGTATCCATGATTTTAAACAAAAACAGCAGCTTTCTGTTTTCACTGAAATGGTGGAGCGGGGAACTGCCCTGTTGTTCAATCTCCCGGAAAACCTCCTCCGCCGCCACCAGATTATGCGGCATTGCCCGGTAATACTTGACTATATCGATATGGTCGGGAAGTTCGAGCATGGCGCGAAGGCCAGCCAGCGGTTCCGTGTCGAGATCAAGGTCCGCCACCGTCGCCAGATGTTTTTCCATGGTCGCATGGGAGATGGCCTCGAACAACTTGGAGGAGTGAAAATCGGTCACCGGAATGCTGCAGCGGTCAAGGAACCAGGCTAAAGGGTCATCTTCCTGCAACCAGTAGCCGCAACAGCGGGTGCAGATGACCCGAACCAACCGCGCCAGGGCGGAGAAATCGTAGTTTCCTCCATCCGCTGGGGCGATGAGCAGGAGCTGTTTGGCTATCCTGGCAAAAGAATGCTGTCCCTGGACCAGCTGCATCATGATTGGCCGGTCGGTGCGATCAAGATCCGCCAACCGGTCGAAAACTCTGTTCAACTCCACTTCGAACCGGGCCAGATCCTCGACGGTAAGCTGGCTGACCACCTTGTCGAGCCAGACCATGTGCGCCGCTACGGCCTGGGCAAGCAGAGTGATATCGCGCTGGGAGTCATGCAGTGCTTCAAAAAAGATCCGGGCAAAGAGGCGAAAGGCCTCCGGACCCCGCCGGTGGGCTCGGTAGTGGTTGATATTTTTCAGAGCGAAACTGCGGAGTTGCGGCAGGATAATCTTCCAGTTCCGAAACGGATGGCAGATTTCATAAAGCAGTTTTTCAAGGGTGGCGTGCAGTCCCTTGAATTTCTCCACCACCTCGAGCAACACCAGGAACTCGTGTTCGATAACAACATTTCCGGCAGTCTCGATCAGATTTGCCTTCAAGGCATCCGACTCTATTGCCGCTGCAACGGGGGTTATTTCCATAGGGATCATATTTTCCGATTATGGGCAGGCTGCGCCGTTACTCCGAGGCACTCGTTTGTAGTATAGCGAATACAGCCCGGCCATGGCAAGGAATAAGCCGATGCGCCTTTGATAAGCTGGGCAAAGGCGCAGGCTTGTGGCTTCAGGGAAACGGAAGGTCAGAGTGTTTTATTCGCCTCCATATGGAGAATAAGGTCGAGCATCCGGTTCGAATACCCCCATTCGTTATCATACCAGCTCATCACCTTAACGGTGCTGCCGATAACCTTGGTACATTGGCCATCAATGATCGACGAGTGCGGATCCCCCTGGAAATCGATGGAGACCAGCGGCAGATCGGTGTAGCGGAGATAGCGGTTGGCGGCTTCCTTCAGGGCCAGATTGACCTCATCGACCGTCGTTTCCCGTTCCACCTCCATCACCGCATCGACGAGGGAGACCGTCGGGGTCGGCACCCGCACCGCCAACCCATCGAATTTCCCTTTCAATTCGGGGATAACCAGGGATACCGCGGCCGCTGCCCCGGTTTTGGTAGGAATCATCGATAATGCCGCGGCCCGTGCCCGACGCAGGTCGGAGTGGGGGAAATCGAGCAGCCGCTGGTCGCCGGTGTAGGCGTGGACGGTGGTCATCAGACCTCGTTTGATCCCGAACTTATCGAGAATGACCTTGGCAAAGGGCGCCAGGCAGTTGGTGGTACATGAGGCGTTGGAGACGACATGGTGGACGGTCGGGTCATAGTCATCTTCGTTTACCCCCATGACAAAGGTTTTGACATTGCCCTTGGCGGGGGCGGAGATGATCACTTTGGCGGCTCCGCCATCGATATGGGCTTGGGCCGATTCGGCGTCGCGAAAAATCCCCGTGCATTCGGCCACGTATTCCACGCCAAAATCCCCCCAGGGAATTTCGGCGGGGTTACGATGGCTGGATACGGTGACCTGCCGACCGTCAACGACGATGCCCTGATCATTGCTCTGTACGCTCTTTTCATATACGCCCATGACTGAATCGTACTTGAGAAGATGGGCAAGGGTCGCATTGTCGGTCAGATCATTGATCGCCACCACCTCAATGTCGGCAAAGGCTGCATCCTTGCTGAGCGCGCGAAAGATATTCCGGCCGATCCGGCCGAAACCGTTAATACCAATTTTCACTGTCATATCCTTCTCCTGTTAACTTTCCGGTCTTCTTTGCTGGCCTGAATTCCCGGCGTTCTCTCGGGCCATGTTGTCGCTTGCCACGACCGCCATCATCTTCACCGCAGGTGCCGGCACGACTCATTCCCGACACAACTGCTGCACCCTCGCTTTTTGATAGAGCTCAAGGTATTTTCGCATCACCTTCGACCAGGTGTATTTCTGTTCAATTTCTTTTACCGCCTGCCCCTGGATCTTACGTTTCAAGGCCTCATTCTCGTAGAGAACCAGCGCCCTCTCCAGAGCCTCCAGGAGATCATCCGGGGTATTTTCCGCATAGGCAAGGCCGGTGACCCCGTCAATTACCTTAACCAGGCCGCCGACCCGGTGGACTATCGGGATATTGCCGAAAAGCTGGGCAATAAAATCGGTCAGCCCACACGGTTCGTACCTCGAGGGCAGGATAAAGAAATCTCCGGCGGCAAAAACCCTGTTCGCCATTTGCGGGTTGAACCCCTGGAGAAAGCACAGTCGGCCGCGCAGCCCCGCCGACTCCGTCAAGCGGATGATATCGCTGTTGATCTCGCTTCCACCAGTGCCAAAGATGATCATCTGAGCCCGGGGATGCCGCTCCATCAGCGGGTCGAGCACCGCCATCAGCAGATCTATGCCTTTCTGCTCGTTGAGTCGCCCGATAAAGGTAAACAGCGGTTGGGCGGCGTTGTTTTCAATGCCGCCAAAGCAGCGTATCCCAGGAAAATCGAGGCCATGCGCCAATCGTGCCAGGAGATCTTCCTTACATCTTTTTTTACCGGCCAGGTCATCTTCCTTTCTCCCCGGATAAAACAGCATCTCCCTGTTGTCGCCGGCTATTGCCGAGGAACTGAAAAAATCCGGATCAATGCCGTTGGTCACCCCCTCGAGAACAACGTCGCGCCGCAGCAGTTCATGTCCCAGCCATCCGGTTAAGGCATCATTGTCGGTTTCCCGCAGTTCCCTGGCATAATTTTCGCTCACCGTATTAATGATGGCATACTGGCCGGCCACCAGGAAAGGATCAAACTTTTGATCGAGCTGGTTGGCATCGATTATCTGTTGCGGCAGGGCAGTGATCGATACGGCATAGGGGATATCGATCACTTCCTGATGGTATCCCAGGCCCGCATTGTGAATGGTAACGACACACCCGGTTTCCCGGAAATAGTTGCGATAGCCGGCGTTCTCCCGAATCAGCGCCGGCAGAACCGCAGTGTGACCGTCATGGCAATGAATGACATCGGGTTTTTCACCGAGGACGATCATCAATTCGAGGGCCGCCTTCTGCAGCAGGAGATTCATCGCAAAAAAATCATGGTGCCCCATCGACTTTTTCTGCCAGGCAACCAGAGTCTCATCCTGTTCACTGTAAGTATAGACGTCGGATTTCTGGCGATACCGCTCCGCATCGACAAGGTACAGATTCACTTTGTTGATTTTTTTGTAATAATAGCGAACTTCTTCGCGAATGAGGCGGTCCGGTTGATGCATATCGATCCGCAGGCGAAGAATCCGGTCTCGACAGAACGGATCGGATAATGGCGTGAAGCCCTGTTCCCGGGCATTGACGAAACCGTAGAGCGGCAGTACTACATTAAGGGACCTCCCGGTCCAGCGAGCAAGCGCTTCGGCAAGTTGGCTGACGACATCCTTGACGCCTCCCGCGCCGGCGAGTTCCCCATATTCCCGGCTGAGCATCCAGATCTTTTTTATCTGCTCTTCGTGTTCTACCATCTCTTTCTCTCTTTTTGTTGCCGCATCTGCCGCTGTTCCCTGGTCATAAGGATGCCGTGCCGCTCACCCAGGAGCCAGTCGGATTATGCCCTTTTTCCCCATCTCTTCGTTATTTTCGAAAATTAATGCTCGCAATATTAACTATATGGCTGCGCCTAATTTTCGTAAATTCCTCGATCTGAGAAAAAATTGCCATAATCCGACAGACTCCTAGCAGAAATTTTCAACAGGCACAGACTATTATAGTATTCGCAATAGCGATGATGTCAAGGCGGGAACGGCCGCCCGGCGGAAACAACTGTCCCGAACATGCTGCGCTTTCGACCTGCAATATTCGTTATATTTTCAAGTGGGTGAACCCTTCTTGGCCGGTCTCGACGCGGCTCCTGAAGCCTGTCCCGAGGACGGAGGCCAATGCGGACTCCGCCGCACCGGCAAAGGAGCAACGATTGACTGCCGGCAAAAAAACGCCTATAGTAGTATCCCCCCACAAAGGGGACTCTTTTCAGTGCCCCCTTGCGGGGTATACGTACCTTGACGGAAATCGATTTCCTGCAAAATCATCCGCACCCGCCCGCCGGACAACAGGATGGGGGCAAGGCGCGGATAAACCCGCGGCCAAGGGACAAACCATGAGCGCCGGTCAACTGAAAATTGCCACCACCGCCAACCTGGAGCTTATCAACATCACCGGTGAAATTGCCGGGATCGTTGCCGGCCAGGCGATTTCTTCCGGCATCGTCCATCTTTTCAACCCGCATACCACCGCCGGCCTGATCATCAACGAAGGCGCCGACCCCGATGTCCGGCGGGATATCCTGCACGGCCTGACCCATATGGTGCCCGGCAATCTTAACTTTCTCCATGCGGAGGGCAATTCGCCCGCCCACATCATGGCCATGCTGGCCGGCAGTTCACTGACGATTTTCATCGATAACGGCAGGCTCCAGCTCGGCACCTGGCAGAAGATATTCTTCTGCGAATTTGACGGACCTCGATCACGATCGATCCGCTGGAAAATTGTCGCCGATGTTCGGTAACCCTTTAACACATTCTCTGGAGTTCCTACTACGCCCATGAACCTTGATCCCGCTAAAATGTGCTTCGGTCTGACCGAGGAGATCGATCGCCAGTCCTTTCACACCTTCTTGAGGCTCTGCGGCCGGCAGGAGTTGTCCCAAATCCTTGCCGAAAGAATGACCAGTGAGGAAATCATCACGGTTGTCGACTCTTTTTTCGACCTCCTGAAGAAACACCTCAGCAAAAATGAATACCATCAATATTTTCTTCTCGACCCCGATCACCACCACAAGGAGTAATCCGTGGCCCCGGACACTTTGTACGATCTGCGCAGTTATCTGGAATTACTGAAAAGAGAAAATCAGCTCCTGCTCATCGAGGAAGAAGTCGATCCCCACCTGGAGATAGCTGAGATTCATCGCCGGGTAATTGCCGGCGGCGGACCGGCGCTGCTCTTCACCAAGGTGAAAGGCTCACAATTCCCGGTGACCACCAACCTCTTCGGCACCGGCAAGAGACTGGAACTTGCTTTTGGCAGGAAACCGCAGCAGTTCGTCCGCGACATTGTCCGGCTCGCCGAGTCGATCATGCCGCTGTCGTTCGGCAAAATCTGGCACAATAAACAGCTTATTGTCGATGGCCTGAAAATCGGTTTGAAAACAATGGCGTCCGGACCGATTCTGGAAAACCGTCAGCGGCCACCTCGCCTCGGTTTTTCCTTTCATGGTACCAAGCAAGAATTCGTTAAAATCATTGATGCCTATGCTTGGGACTTCTGTCAGATGC
>JBBRGP010000046.1:0-12093 GCA_038224105.1 Desulfobulbales bacterium
CGTCGGTCAGCCGGAAAGCGGGCATGAAAGAGAAACACCTCCGTGCCATCGGACAGACGTTTGCCGACGCGCTGGCCTTCGCGCTCCAGTGGCTCACCTTCAGGAAAAAGTCGATACAAGTCTTGGGCTCGTTGCACCGTATTGACCAGCGCGAGTGCCATTCCGCCGCCATCAAGATGCTCCTCCAGAGCGGAGAACATGCACGGCAGGTCAGGCGGAATCCCCAGCAGGCGCAGAGTAAGGCGGCGGGCAGGATCGGCCTCAAAATGTATTTGGTTCACCTTTTCACCGGGACAGAACACGGAAAGACGCGGATATTCCGCCTCTTGCTCCGGTAAGGCGGCATCTATCACATCCGCCAACTTTCTCCGAATGGAAGGTGGGAGGGTAGCCGAGAGAAGCACCACCGACGAACCCAGCGCCAGAAGCCAGCGCATCAGATGGATCAGCAAAGTACCTGTATAGGCATCGTATGCATGGATCTCATCGAACACCACCACCCGGTTTGCAAGCCCCCACAGTCGCACAAAGTTGTGCCGTACCGGCAGAATGGGCATTAGCGCCTGATCAACCGTTCCCACACCGTATTCAGAAAGGAGCGCCCGCTTCTTGTGGGTAAACCATTCACCTGCCCGAATCTCACCGCCTTTTTTGCTATCGTGAATACCTGAAAGACGCAGATTCTGGAAGGTTTCGTTGAGCATCGTCGCACCGTGGATAAGTTGCAGGTCGAGTGCTCGATTTGTTCCCTGGTCGCAAATAAACTTGAGGGTTCGCTTGAACATGGCATTTCCGGTGGCTTTGGTTGGCAGCGCCACGTATAAACCACGATACCCAAGAAGTCGTTGCATCTCCAGATGTGCAAAGAAAGCTGCCTCGGTTTTCCCTTCGCCCATGGGGGCTTCAACCAGCAGAATGGCAGGCCCCTTCAAATTGGCAAGAGCATCTGAAACAGCCTGTTGTAAGGGGCGGGGCGAAAAATTGAATACTTGCTCAAAGTTCCGTGATTCTGATGAAAGCGGTGTTCTGTGCCCCCAACCAATGGCATCAAGAGCTTGTTCAGCACAGGCTTTCCGTTTATGAAACCATCCTGGTAAATCTTCGCAATCTTCGGGTGTGCCAAAGGGAAACCATTCTTCGTTGGAGCCGATCCAATCGGCAAAGCTTGTGAGTCCTGACAAGAGCATGAAATCAGAGCCGGAAAGAGTCTGTTTAACGGGTGTTTCGGTTGGCCCTAGAACCTTCAACAAGCTATCAAAAAGATGGCGACGTGCATTTGCCCATTCCTCATTGCCAAGGGCACGTCTGTCTCCTTCCAAATTTTGCAGCTTGTTGGGAGATATACGCTCCCCGTGATGACATCCCACAGTGTCAGCCACCAGTTCAGCCAATTCTTCAGGCCAGCCTTTCTCCCGCAGAAGCTCTGTTAAAGCAATCTGGCTCACGTAAGCGTGATTCATATTCGTGTTGGGACTTCGAGGTAATTGCAACCTTGACAGATTTTTCCATTTACATTGGAATCCCGGACACGCCTTCCCTAGATCATGACAGGCAGCCAAAAGCAAGATCCATGGTCGCGCGCCTTCCCACCCCATCCCCAAAATAGACGCTATTCTTAAACGCGTTATTTCCGGTTCACGAGATAGGATTGCGTCCACCGCGGCAGCCACATCTAACATATGGAGAACCAGGGGATGCCATTTGATGTTTCCATTATTGCCTGTTTTTGCCCAAATGTTCGTCATTGATGCATCCATACTCCACTCAACATCTTAGTTTTACCTGTTTCACTTCTCGTGTATGTATTTTTGCAGATATACTTTCTTTTGATCTTGGATGGCAAATTATCATTCTAACCCCAAGTTCTGTTGTTCTTTGTTATTCGAAAGCAAATTCAAAACCAACTGAACCAGCAAATCTTTTTGCCGCGGATCACTCTCGGCGATCAACAGCGCCAAAGTCACAAGTCCGTTATCGTTTATTCCCGATTTTTCAAGCAACCCGTTCTCCTCTAAAAACAACAAAAACAAAAAAGAGCCAATCCGTTTGTTACCGTCGGAAAAAGGGTGATCCTTAATAACAAAGTAGAGGAGGCTGGCGGCCTTTTCTTCGGCACTTGGATAGAGCTCCTGGCCGTCGAAAGTTTGGCTGATATTGCCAAGGATTCCCTGAAGCTGATGGTCACGCTCCCGACCGAACAGGTCGCCCGCCTCACCCCGTTTGGTCAGCTCGGTCTTGAAGAGGGTGATAGCTTTTGTTGCCTTCTGGTAATCGAGGGTCTGGCGGGTGGAGTGCAATGTTTTCGGCCGGGCAAGGCTGTCCTCATCGTACTGCAGGAGAAGGGTCCAAGTCTTGGCGAACTGGTTGATTACTTTCTTAATGGAAGTTGTTTCGTCGTTAGCTATGCGCATATTTCGCTCGTCGTGTTCGAGGTTTTTCATGGAGATCATTCCACCATCCTACCACACCCACCCTGTCAAAGCGTGTCAGGTGAACAATAATTTTTCGCCATCCGGTCGATTTCCCGGCCGACGATATTTTTCAGTTCCTCCGGCTCGACGACCTGGACTGCCGCGCCGTGGCTGAGGATGGTGCCCAGCAGTTCGCGGAAGTCGGCGACCGGGAATTCCAGCCGGAGGGAGCCGTCCGGGGCGGTGGTGACTTTCTGCTCGGGGTGCCAGTTCTGTTCCGCTATCCATGGCGAGACGGCCGGCGTGAATTGCAAGACTACCCGGTGGGTCGTTTTGCCCTGCATGATCCCGAAATGCCTGCGGGTATAGACCTTGATGTCCGGCAGGTCGGCAGGGACGGGGATGGCCTGGTCGGCCTGGGTGATCGCGCGGATGCGGGCCAGGGCAAAATTCCGCAGGGCCTGGCGTTTGCCGCACCAGGCGATGAGATGCCAGCTGCCCATATAGTGCATGAGATGGAGGGGCTGGATGGTCCGGTCGGTCGTGCCGTTGGTATGGGGGGAGTGATAGGAGATGTGCAGGGGACGGTCGGCAAACAGGGCCTCGACTGCCTGGCGGAAGATCGCGGTATCGACCCTTGCGTATTCGATATTTTTCACCGAGATCTTGTCGGTGATCCGGTTCAGGCAGGCCGTGCCTTTTTTGCCGGTTATGCCGGTCACCCGGTCGATCAGCCGGCAGAGTTCGTCCTTCAGGGACGGGTCCGGGATGGTCGAGGCGAGGCGTACGGCGAGGGCGAGAGCCAGGACATTGGTCTCGCTGATCCAGTGGCTGGGCAGTTCGTAGGAATCGTCGCTATACTGGAAGCCGCGCCGGGAGTGGTTATAAAGGAGAGGTGCCTGCAGGTGCACCCGTATGAAATCGATATCGCGGTAGGCGGTTCTTTCGGAAACCTCGAATTCTTCGCGAAGGTGGCTGGCATTGGGGAATTTCCCGGCCTTGATCCGGCCATGGAACCAGATAAAACGCTCGTATTTCAGCTTGTCCGACATCTCTCACCTCCGACGGTCGACAGGGGGTACCGCCTGCCCGGGCATAATCTGAGAGAAAATTTTCGAGACATGCGGTCGTTCAGCCCGTTGCCAGAGCCAGGAACTCCTGATGGCATCAGGTTATGCGGGTCAAGACTTACCGGAAGCTACCAATTTTGCTGTTAGGGTGCAATGGCTATCGCCAGGCCTCGGGCCTGCGGCAGGTTGCCGAAGAGGGAAAAGATGCTATAGTTCCGGCGGTTTTTTTAAAATTTTCCGTGGAGGAGCACATGACCAACCCGATCTATCTCGATTACAACGGCACCACCCCGCACGACCCCGAGGTCATCGCGGCGATGCGGCCCTATCTCGAAAGCGAATTCGGCAACCCGTCGAGCGGCCACTGGTACGGCATCCGGCCAAGGCAGGCGGTGGAGGCGGCCCGCCGTCAAACCGCCTCACTGCTCGGCTGTACCGCTACGGAGCTGATCTTCACCAGCGGCGGCACCGAAGCCATCAACCAGGCGCTGAAAAGCATCGGCGCGTCCCGCTTTAGCCGGGGCAACCATCTCATCACCTTGCAGATCGAGCACCCGGCGGTGCTCGAGGTGTGCCGGGCCCTGGAGCGCTACGGCTTTACCATCACCTATCTGCCGGTCGACGGCGACGGGCTGGTCGACCCCGAAAGTGTCGCCGAGGCGATTACCCCGAAGACCATCATGATCTCGATCATGCACGCCAACAACGAGGTCGGCACCCTCCAGCCGATCGCCGAGATTGCCGGGCTTATCGCCGGGCGGGACATTCTCCTCCATACCGACGCCGCCCAGTCGGTGGGGAAGGTTGCCGTGCGGGTGGCCGAGCTCGGCGTCGATCTCCTGTCGCTGGCCGGCCACAAGCTCTATGGGCCGAAGGGGGTGGGGGCCTTGTACGAAGGGGTCGTACTGTTTATGGATCTCAGCGATAGAGGCTTCGATGGTCCGGACAATATCGGTCTTCCGCGGACCGCGCCTTACTTTTTTTCCTGAAGAAAGAGACGCATCAGCGGCGCGCTGGTGATGCTGGTGACCAGGGCCATGACGATCAGGGCGACAAAGATCTGATGACCGATCAGCCCGGCATCGTAGGCGAGACTGCCGAGGATGATCTCCATCGCCCCCCTGGCATTGAGGCCGAAGCCGACCGCCAGCGCCCGGCGCGACGACATCCCGCCGAGCCGGGCGCCGATGCCGGCGCCGATGACCTTGCCGGCAAAGGCGAGCACGAGGATCAGGGAGACCATGGTCAGATCGAAATGTTCGATGAAATTGACCTTCAGGCCGATCGAGACGAAAAAGAGCGGGGCGAAGAAATTGGTGACGAACTGGTGCATGATCTCCCGCGCCTGTTCCCGCAGGTAGACCGAATCGCCGATCGACAGGCCGGCGATAAAGGCCCCAAGGATGGCGTGGATATGAATATATTCGGTAAAGGCGGCGCAGAGCAGGCAGAGGCCGAGGCTGAGCGCCAGCACCCCGCCC
Organism: Desulfobulbales bacterium; assembly: GCA_038224105.1. Lineage (GTDB taxonomy): Bacteria > Desulfobacterota > Desulfobulbia > Desulfobulbales > Desulfocapsaceae > Desulforhopalus_A. The sequence continues at coordinate 4,963 of JBBRGP010000046.1, forward strand.
GGCCAGGACAGCTTGGTCTGAATCCAGGGCAGGATGCGGTTCAGGACGTAACGTCCGATCACCAGCATAAAAGCGGCGAAGGCGGCTATCGAGACGATGCTGAGGACGACGTTGCCCCGGCCGTTGTTCTCCCCGACCAGGGACAGGATGAAGGAGAAGACGATCCAGCCGACGACATCGTTTAAGACCGCCGAGGCGATGATGACCATGCCGACCTCGGTCTTCAGCAGTTTCATGTCGAGGAGGATCCTGGCGATGACCGGCAGGGCGGAAATGGCCATGGCCGTCCCGAGAAAGAGGGCGAAAAGCTGATGGGTCGCACCGTTTTCGGCGACACCAAACCAGTGCGGGAAAAACCAGGCCATGGCAAAGCCCGAACCAAAGGGCAGGATCATGCTGCCGATGCCGGTGGCGGTAGCCACCCGGCCGTGGCGGAGAAAGAGGGAAAACCGCAGCTCGAGGCCGGCCACGAAGAGGAGGAGGATTACCGACAGGGAAAAAATCGCATCGAGGGCCAGGGAGAATTTGGCGTTTTCCGCAAAGGGAAAGAGCGTGGCATGGAACCCCGGGGCGATGGTCCCGAGCACCGTCGGGCCGAGGGCGACCCCGACGATCAGTTCGCCCATGACCATCGGCAGGCCGATCTTCTTGCCGACTTCCGAGGCGATACGCGACAGGATCAGCATGGTGCTGATCGCCAGCAGGAGGATTACCAGATCGTCGGGGTGGAGTTTCGCCATGGCCGGTCAGTCGAATCCTGGTCAGTGCCGGTTTAGCCGTCGTCGCCGATCCGGGCGTGGACAATCAGGACATTGCCGGGCAAGTGCTCGAGGATATATTCCATGTCGTGGGTAAAAATGCGATCCATCAGGCCGTAGCTGCTGTCCGGCGAATGGATGACCAGCAGGTCGGCCAGGCAGTCTTCGGCATATTTGCGGATGGTAAAACCGGGCCGGCCGGACAGCACCGCCGTGAGCAACTTCGGCTTTTCGCTCGCCCGGTCGGCGGTGAGCAGGCGAAGCTGCTCGCTCGCCTCGAGCAGCAGCTGTTCCCGGACCTGGGTGCGCTCGCCGGTGGTACTGTCATCGGACATGGCCATGGCCAGCCCGGTCTGGTCCACCTCTTTCACCAGCCTCACCTCCCTGGTCCCGACCCGTTCGGTGAAGTACCAGGCGGTGTTCAGGGTCTGCGGGGTCTTGGGGTGGTCTACACAGTCGACGACGAGCCGCCGGAAGGCGGTGCCGGCGACCTGCGGTTCGGTCAGCAGCAGCAGCGAGCATTTGGCCCGGCGGCAGAGCCCCCGCGCCACCGACCCCAGGTAGTAGCGGAACATCGTTTCCCGGCGCCGGGCGCCGAGGATCAAAAGATCGACCGTATGCCGCTTGCATGTCTCGAGCAGGGCGGTGACCGGGTCGCCGGACCCCCAGATCGTTTTGACCTCGCGGTCGATGCCGAGATTGCCGCAGAGTTCCTGCAGGGTTGCCTCCTTGTCGCTGTCATGTCTGCCGATGTGGATCAGCAGCAATCTGGCCTTGAAGCTGTCGGCCAGGTGTTTGGCCTCGGTCAGGATCGCCTCGAGCTTTGGCGAGAAAGTGACCGCCAGGGCAATGGTTTCAAAAGGAAAGGACGGGCGGCCTTTCAATCTGTCGGGGGCTGTCGTCGGTTTCGCGGGTGGGGTCTGGGGTTTGGCCATCGGAGGTCACCTGGATATCGGCTGGTTGTGGGGGGCGGCGCGACGGCCCTTCCGTTTTTGCGGCAGTTCGGCCGGTGGGAGTGTATTCATCCCTATAATATCAAGAAAAACGCTGACGATAAAGAGCAGAACCAGAGGAAAGCTGACATGCATCACCCGGGCAATCTCGCTGTAGGAGGTGATGGTCAGCAGGGTCATCACCGCCGTAATCGACAAAATTCCACCCAGGGTCGAGAGGCTGAAAACCGTCATCGGGCTGAGCCGTCGCCGCTTCACCCCGACCGCCAGATTCCAGAGGAGAAGCAGAAGCGCCAGGGGGAACAGATAGGGGATGACGAGCCGGTAGACGCCGCCGATCTGGCTGAGGATCCGGGTTTTTTCCTTGTTGAGATGGGTGAAGTAGGGGGGGTAGATTTCCTCCCTCCCCGGTTTGCTGCTGAGCAGCGTCTCCCCGGTGACGTCGCGGAAAAGCTCGACGATTTCGGTTGGGGCGGTGCTTTTGAACGGATCGGTGTAGGCATTGAATCCTTCGAAGGTGACGGTCTTTCTGAGGACCTCGAAGGCGGTCGGCAGCACCAGTTTGTTATATTCCTGATGCCAGGTGGGTACCAGCCAGGTCAGCCGCGGTCGGCAGTCGAGCTGGCCGGAAGCGCAGGCGCCATCGATTTCGTCGCCCATCTTCTGATAAAATTCCAGGGCCTTGCCGCCGCTTGCGTGGTAGCCGGCGGCGGCGACGGAATCGCGGAAGGCCCAGATGAAAAAGGCCGCCGGAATGTCGGTGTTGCCGCTAAGATTCTGCCAGCCGAGACCGACCGGACCGTCGAGGGAGTTCTCCACCTCGCGAAAAGTCGGGCTGGCCGCGTAGGCCTTTTTCCGGACGTCCCGGACGACGGGGATAAACTGGCGCTCTTCGTTCGATTTGATGCGGAGAAGCCCGCCGTAGGCGGCCTTGAATTGATCGGTGGTGATCTCGTTGACCGCCGGGACGCCGTAATGGGCCATGTTTATCCGGGACAGGACCAGGGTGGTGGCGAACATCACCACGAAGGGCAGCGCGCAGAGCAGCGCCGGCCGCCCCCATCCCCGGGGATTTTTGCCGCCGACGGTTACCAACAGAAAGATCATGACCAGGCCGATCGACGGCATGATGAAAATACTTTCGTCGCGGGTGATCCAGAACAGGGCGAGACTGATGCCCAGGCCGAAGGACCAGGCCAGCCCGGTTTTTATCGGGCCGGTCGCGCGCAGCGCCATGCCCAGCAGCAGGCCCATGACCAGGTTCGCCAGCGGCGCGTAGATGGCCAGCTGAAAGACCCGGCCGACCGCCGGATAATTGAAGGAGCCGGGGTTGAGAAGGAGGAACAGGAAGACCGCCAGGAGCACGCTTCGCTGCCGGACGATCGGCATGATTGCCCAGATGAAGACCCAGCAGGAAAAGGCGTACAGTAACTGCTGCGAAAACAATAGCGGCAACGACAGCCAGTTGCTGAGGGCCATAAACATCGGGTAGAACGGCTCCTTGATCAGGGTCAACTGATTGTAATCGCCCAGCCATGCGCCGCGCAGCAGATTGTCGGCCTGGCGGATGAAGAGCAGGTCGTCATGGGGGGTGACGGTGACCATGACCAGATGCGCCCGCGCCAGCCATAATTTGGCCAGGACCAGCACCAGGCAGGCGATCCTGAAACCCTTGGGCGAAATATCTTTTTTCAATATCTTCAACACGTTTGTTGTTCCTTTGCGAAAACGAAACCCAACCATGCCGGTGCCAGAACGATCAGTCGGACCGGACAGTGATGCGGGGGGACCCAGGCGGGTGAAGCACTTTTGGTGTCTCCGCCCGCCGCGCTGGTCAGACACTATATCTTTCGCTCCGCCGAGACAAGCGATTTTTACGGCCGGCCGACTTCGTTAGCGGTTGCCCGGCGGTGGGTTTGGCTGGGTGAGCGTCAGGAGTGGGTCATTTTGACAACGCAACGACGATGTCGTATTCTCTTGCTATGATCCGTACCGAGTCCGGAGCCGCCTCAGTCGCTGTCTCCTTCCGGACCTGGGCGCGCCGATTGTTCACATCTTTATAGAAAACAAAGGAATTCTCGATGGTACGACCCGTGACAGCCGTTTTTTCATCGTTTCTGCTGCTGGTTATGCTGGTCATCGCCCCGACCCACGCGGCTGCCAGGCAGACCGGCGACGATCTCGATCTCCTGGTTGCCCAGGCTTTGGCCAACAACCCGGAAATCCTGGCCTCCGAAGAGCGGCTGCGGATGACCATGGAAAAGGCCAGACAGGCGGGCACCCTGGATGACCCGATGCTGATGCTGAAGATCCAGAGCGGACTGCTCGGCGATCCCTTCGATTTCGGCCGGGAACCGGAAACGGCCAAGGTCATCGGTCTCAGCCAGGCCCTGCCTTTTTACGGCAAGCGCCAGTTGCAACGGGCGGGGGCGGACCGCGATGTCGAGGCGGATGAATGGCGGATCAAAGAGCGTTACCTGGAGTTACGGCGGATGGTTAAAGAGACCTGGTACCGGATCTCCTTCATCGACCGTTCCCTGGAGGATCTCGAAAAGAGCATCGTCGCCGTCAGCGACCTCCTGCACCTCTCCGAGACCATGTACGAGGTCGGCAAGGCGTTGCAGCAGGATGTTCTGAAGGCCCAGCTGGAGCGCTCGAAGATGGAGGAGATGCGGGTTAACCTCGCCCAGAAGCGCCGCTCCCTGACGGCGACCCTCAACACCCTGGTCTATCGGCCGGTGGACACGCCGGTGCCGACCATCCCGCCGGCGGTGATCGTCCCCCAGCCCGCGGAGCAGCTTGAACTGGAGCAACTGGCCGAAGCCCACCGTCCCGCCCTCAAGGCTCTCACCGCCCTGATCGAGAAATCGCAGGTGACCCGGCAGCTGGCCGACAAGGAGATATACCCCGACTTCACCCTTGCCTTTGAGTATATGCAGCGGGAGTCGACCGCCGACAGTGCCGGCGATGACATGTACAGCGCCTCGGTCTCCTTCAACCTGCCGGTGCAGCATCAGCGCCGGCTGGCGATGATCGCCGAGGCCGGGGCGGAGAGCCGCATGCTCCTCCATGAGCTGAATGTCCTGCGTAATCAGATTCGCCTGGCGGTGGCCGATACCCTGGCCGCCCTCGAACGCAACCGGAAGCTGGCGGCGCTCTACGAACAGGGCATTCTCGATCAGGCGGCGAGTGTCCTCGAGACGACCATAGCCTCCTATCGGGCCGACAAGACCGACTTCATGAAAGTCCTCGACAGTCAGATGGCCCTGTTTAACCTGGAGCGGGAGTATCACGAGACGGTCGCCGAATACCAGATGCAGCTGGCGGTCCTGGAAGGTCTGGTCGGGACGGAGCTGCCCGGCAAAACAGAATGAAGGAGAACCGGTGAAGGTATTCAAAGGAATTTTTTTGATCCTCTTTCTGGTCGCCGCCGTCGGCGGCGGCTATCTGCTCGGCACCCAGCGGCAGAGCAGCCATGACCACGACGCCGCGGCCCCGGCCGAAACGGCCGCGAAACAGCAGTACACCTGCGGCATGCATCCCTTTATCATCCGCGACGAACCGGGGCTCTGCCCGATCTGCAGCATGGAGCTCACGCCCCTGAAACCCGGCACCGGCGGAGCGCCACCGGCGGAGGCGACGGCGGCCAGGCAGTGGCGGTCGCCGATGGACCCGACTTACATCCGGGATGCGCCGGGCAAGGATTATATGGGCCATGACCTGGTGTCGGTCAGCGACGACGGCAGCGATGCCGGCAAGATCATCATCGACCCGGTCACCGCCCAGAACATGGGGGTGCGGACTGAACCGGTGGTGCGGCGCAAGATGGTCAAGACGGTCCGGACCGTCGGCCTGATGACCTACGTCGAAGGCCGGCAGTTCTCGATCAACAGCAAGATCGACGGATGGATCGAAAAGCTCTTCGTCAACCAGGAAGGGCAGACCATCAAGAAAGGGCAGCCGCTGATGGCGATCTACAGTCCGGAGCTGGTGGCGGCGCAGCAGGAATTCCTGCTCGCCCTGCGCAACAGCCGCCGGCTTGCAGGCAATCCCGTCGCGGAAGTGGCCGACAGCTCGGCGCGGCTCCTCGAGGCGGCGCGTACCCGCCTGACTTACTGGGATATCAGCCTTGGGCAGATCGAGGCCATCGAAAAATCCGGGAAGATAACCAAGTCCCTCACCCTGTTCAGCCCCCAGAGCGGGGTGGTGACGAAAAAGAAGGCCCTGGAGGGAATGCGGATCATGGCCGGCGAGGAGCTGCTCCAGGTCTCCGATCTGTCGGTGATCTGGATCAATGCCGATATCTTCGAGTATGAAATGCCCTGGGTAAAGGTCGGGCAGACCGCCACGGTGGAACTGCCTTTTGCCGCGGGCCAGGTGTTCAGCGGCAAGATCACCTATATCTACCCCTACCTGAACAGCGAAACCCGAACCGCCAAGGCCCGCATCGAACTGGTCAATCCGGGCCTCGAGCTGAAGCCCGATATGTACGCCAACATTAAAATCGACGCCGGCACGGTAACCGGCGCCCTCGCCATCCCCGGCAACGCCATTCTCCGGTCCGGCAAGGGGCAGACGGTCTTTGTCGCCGAGGGCGAAGGCAGATTTTCGCCGCGTCAGGTAACCAGCGGGCTTACCGACGACAGCGGTTTTGTCCAGATCCTCTCGGGCCTGAAGGAGGGGGACAACGTGGTGGTCTCAGCCCAGTTCATGCTCGACTCGGAGAGCACTCTCCGCGAGGTGGTCCGCAAGATGATCGCCCCGACCGCCGACAGCGCCGCCCCCGGCGGGCCGCCGAGTGAGGCGGGCAGTCCCACCGCGCCCAAGGCCGGGGCGGCAGATCTCGACGGCCTTTTCAAGTAATCCTCCATCCTGGAGCACGTCATGCTTGAAAAAGTCATCACCTGGTCGATCAACCATAAGTTCATGGTCATCCTGATGACCTTGTTTATCACCATCTTCGGCGTCTATTCCCTGAAAAACACTCCGGTCGACGCCATCCCCGATCTGTCCGACGTCCAGGTCATCATCTTCACCGAATATCAGGGGCAGGCGCCGCAGGTCGTCGAAGATCAGGTCACCTATCCGCTCACCACCCAGATGCTCTCCGTCCCCGGCGCCAAGGTGGTGCGCGGCTATTCTTTTTTCGGCAGCAGCTTCGTTTATATCATCTTCGAAGACGGCACCGACATGTACTGGGCGCGGTCGCGAACGCTCGAATACATGAATAAGACCCGCGGTCTCTTGCCGGAGGGCGTCAATCCCACCCTGGGGCCCGACGCCACCGGTGTGGGCTGGGTATTTGAATACGCCCTGGTGGACAAGAGCGGTAAGAACAACCTTGCGGATCTTCGCACGTTCCAAGATTGGTATTTGCGTTACTGGCTGGAGTCGGTCCCGGGGGTTGCCGAAGTCGCCTC
>JBBRGP010000047.1:0-12086 GCA_038224105.1 Desulfobulbales bacterium
GCTCGATCCGCCATATCCAGAAAGGCATTGAAGAACTGAACCGGGACAGGTTCGCCGGCTATGGTGACTGGCGGCTGCCGACCCTGGAAGAGGCGATGTCGCTGATGGAGCCGGTGCGAAATTTCAAGGGACTCTACCTCCACCCGGGGTTTTCCAAGGAACAGCCGTTTATATTTGTCGCCGCCCAGCGAAAACCCGGCGGTTACTGGTTCGTCGATTTCAAGCAGGGCCGGGCCTTCTGGTCCTCCGGCACCATTCCCGGCGGCTTTGGCCGGCTGGTTCGATCGCAGCTCTGAGTATCGTTACTTTCCCTCCTGCCGCAAAACCCAGCGCCCGGCTGAGATCCTCCAGCCGGGTGTTTCTCTGGGCAGCATTGCCTCTCTTCGCCTGTTTGCTTCCACCCCGTTGAAAACACCAGTTCGCGCCATTGTTTTGCAGTGTTCCTGGGCAGTACGATTTTTTTGATTGTCGTCGGCGAATTTTGTTATTATGCAGACACTCAATAAATTATTATATACGCTTGATAATCTGGCCGCATCTTGCCGGAGACCTTGGGCGGTTCTCGATCGAGTTTTTCCCTGGTGGGCATAATGGTAAACGACAAGGATTCGCATTACGGGGTAATCGCCACGCTTCTCCTGCAGTCGGGCATGGTCAGTGACACACAGCTGAAGCGGGCGGAGCGGATACGCCAAAAGCTCGCCACCCCCACCCCGCTTCTCAATGTCCTGAAAGAGTTGAACAGTGTCTCGGATGACATGGTGCGTAAGGTCCTGATGGACACCAGGTCGACGATCAGGATCGGCGAGCTGCTGGTGGAACTGGGACATCTCTCCGAGGATGACCTGAACGCCGCGTTCAATATTCAGCAGGAGCGGGAAAAGGGGCTGCGTCTCGGCGAGGTCCTGATAAAGTACAATTTTATCGATGAGCGGACCTTTAACCGGATTCTCTCGATGCAGCTCGGTTTTCCCCTGGTCGATGTGAACATGTCCCTGGTGGATAGGACCCTGGTCGGTCGCATCCCCATGAAAATTCTCCTCGAGCATCAGTTTGTCCCGCTGAAAACCACCGGAGGGACGGTTCTTGTCGCCTTTACCGACCCGCTCGACAAAAAGGGTGTCGATGCCGCCAGGAAATTTCTCGGCGGCATCGTCGCCCCGGCCATTGCCGAGAAAAAGGCGATCGGCGAGACTCTGAAGCTCCTGGCAAATCTTGCAGCCGGCAAGTCCATCGACGTTGACGGCAAGACCGTGGTCGGGATTGTCAATTCGATGATTGTCGCGGCGATCAAGGAAAACAGCTCGGATATTCATATCGAGCCGATGTCGGATCGCCTGCAGGTGCGGTTTCGTGAGGATGGCGTGTTGCAGCACTATAAAGATTTTCCCCGCGATATCATCCCGGCCCTGACCAGCCGCATGAAAATAATGTGCGATGCTGATATCGCTGAAAAACGCCGGCATCAAGGCGGGCGGATCCTCTTTGAGTATGAGGAGGGGACCATCGATCTCCGCGTCTCGTTTTACGTCACCGTCCATGGGGAAAAGATCGTTCTCCGGCTGTTGAAACAGAAGCGGGAACTCCTTGATATCCATACCATCGGCATGGCCCCGAAGATTCTCAGCCGGTTCCTCGAGGAGGCGGTATATCCCCCGAGCGGCGTGCTCCTCGTGACCGGGCCCACCGGTTCGGGGAAGACCTCCACCGTCTACAGCTGTATCAATCATATCAAGAATCCCCAGATAAGCATCATTACGGCGGAAGAACCGGTCGAGTATTTCATCGACGGCGTTGCCCAGTGTTCGATAGACCCCTCGATCAATGTCACCTTCGAAGAAACCCTGCGCCACATCGTCCGGCAGGATCCGGATGTCATCGTCATCGGCGAAATCAGGGACAGCGTCTCCGCGGAAATGGCGGTGCAGGCGGCGCTGACCGGCCACAAGGTCATGAGCACCTTTCATACCGAGGACAGCATCGGCGGTCTCATTCGTCTGCTCAATATGGATATTGCCCCTTTTCTCATCTCCTCGACGGTGGTCAGCGTCCTGGCCCAGCGGCTGCTGCGGCGGGTCTGTGACTCCTGCGCCAAGGAAACCAAGCTGACCCCGGCCCAGGCCCAGCGTCTCGGCGTATCCTCGACGGATCTTCTCGGGGCATGCTTCAGAAAGGGCCGGGGCTGCAGCCAATGTAAACAGACCGGCTATAAAGGGAGGGTCGGAGTGTACGAAATCCTGGTGCTGAATGAGCTGGTGCGCAGCGCCATCCTCGCCCAGAAGACCAGCTATGAAATCCGTCAGATCAGCATCGAACACGCCGGTTTGGTGACCTTGCTGGAGGATGGGCTGCTGAAGGCGGCGGCAGGCATCACCAGTGTTGAGGAGGTCATCCGCTGTTTGCCGAAACTCTGTAATCCCAGACCGCTCATGGAAATACGTCGTCTCTCTGGAGAATAGCATTATGCAGCAAAGACCTTCGTTTCTCGAAGTGATCAACCGGTATATCGAGTCCGGGAATGTCGTTTTACCGGTCTTTAGTTCCGCGGCGCTGAGAATTCAGCAGGAACTGGTGAAGAAGCAGCCTGACCTGAAGGTGGTCGAAGGGCTCCTGACCCGGGATCAGTCCCTGTCCAGCCAGATCCTGCAAATGGCCAATTCGGCATTTTATCACGGATTGGTCGAGATCCTGACGGTCCGGGCGGCCATTGTCCGCCTCGGCATGCAGGAGGTCGGGCGGCTGGCTCTTCTGGTCGCTTCGAGAAACCAGTTCAGGAGCAAGGACCCAACCCTCAACCTGCTCATGAAGCAGCTGTGGCAACATTCGGTGGGCAGTGCGCTCGGAGTACGGTGGCTGGCGAGGCGCTGTAAATTTGACGAGCTGGAACCCCACGCCTTTTTTGCCGGGCTTTTCCATGACATCGGCAAACTGTTTGTCCTGATGGTGGTCGACCAGATGCGGGAAAAGGATAAAAATCTGCCGGTCACCCCGGCCCTGCTCATGGAATCGATGGCCACTCTCCACGCGGAACAGGGTTATAAGCTCATGAAGCAATGGAACATGCCGGATGAGTACTGTGTCATTGCCAGGGATCACCATCGAAACGACTACGATGACAAGAATTATCTGCTCGTCCTGGTTCGTCTCGCCAACCTGGCCTGTAAAAAACTCGGTATCGGCCTGGAGAAAGATGATACCATCGTGCTGTCCGCCAGGGAGGAGGCCCACCTTCTCAATCTCAGCGAAATCGATCTCGCTGAACTGGAGATTCTCCTGGAAGATACTGCCATCCTGGCTGGATGATGATCGGAAGCACTGCAAGGAGTACTCCCTTGCGGGGTGTTAGTCCGCCAACACATGCCGCTGGACGTCCACGGTAAAACGCGGAGCGGCCGGTTGCGAGGAGCGTGCCAGGAATGTTCGGGAATATCTTCAAATCTTTCGTCGTATCGGTGCTCTTGCTGTTGCTGCTTGCCTCCGCCGGCCGGGCGGAACAGGTCGTCCTGCCCCTGACCCTCGACTATAAACTGCTGACGTCCCTCATCAAGCGAGAGGCCTTTCCCGGCAATAATTCCACTGCGGCAATCGTCGGACGGCTCGGCGACTGCACCTATCTCGGAATTTCCGAACCTAAATTTTCGGCGGCGGGGAAGTTTGTCCGCCTGGAGATGCGGCTGGCCATCCGGGTCGGCACCGAGCTCGGCAGGGAGTGTCTGGTCCCGGTCGAGTGGCAGGGCTATCTTACCCTCCTCCAGCAACCGGTCTTTGACGGCCGGACCTTTTCCCTCACTTTTCGTACCGTCGATTCAAGTCTTTCGACGCTTTCCAGGCAACCTGCGGCCATTACTGACTTTTTATGGGAGTTTGCCAAGCCCTTGGTTTATCAATATTTTCAGCGGGTTCGGTTCGATCTGGCGCCGCCGGTCCAGGAGGTGCGCGATTTTCTTGCCCCACTTTTCCATGAACAGGCGCGGCAGGCCACCCTGGCCATGCTCGACAGTCTGCGCGGGGGCAACCTTGCCGTCGACGGCGATGGGGTCAGGGTCGAGCTTCAGACCGAGGTTGAAGAGGTCTACGTTCCCAAGGAAGGCGCACAGGTCGAGGCGTTGAGCCCGGCTGAACGCCAGCAGCTGATCAGTCTGTGGGAGACCTGGGATGTCCTGCTCGTTCGGTTGATCACCCTCCTTGCCGCCCAGTCGCTCAGTCCGGAGGACCAGCAACTGCTGGCCGATGTCCTCCTGGATACCCGCTATGTCTTCGTCGAGGCCCTCGAAGACAACGATCTTACTAAAGATTTTGTCAGGATGCAGTTCGTCCGGGCCTGGCGGCAGCTGGCCCCGGTATTCCGGCGACAAATCTATGCGCAGTCCTCGGACAACAGTCTCGGCTATCTGGCCTTCTTCACCGCCGCCGATGCCCTGCTGGCACTCGACCGAATGGGACCGACCCTCGGTATCGAGATCAGCCAGCAGGGGCTGTTACGGCTCGCCGCCATGCTGACCGGCAAGGAGATAGAGCTGCCTTATGATTTGAAGGTCGATGAAGTGCTGCGAAAACTGCTGCAGCTGCCGCCCCTTGAAATCTCGCCAACGTCCGGCGACGAGATGCTGGAAATTGACGTGCCAAGTAAAGAGAACAATGGCGAACCGCTGACCCGGCTAGCCGATTTTTTCTTCACTCCGGCGTATGGCGTCGAACCGCCGCCGTTTGCCGAGATTCTCGACTGGCGGGTGCCGGAGGAGGATATCCTGGGTTATGTGGAGCGGGTCAGAGCGGTGTTGGCCGAGGTCTCGGCAACCGTTCTGACCCGGCAGCAGCTCCCCGAACAACTCCACGCCATGTACCGGACGATGATTGTCGCGATGGCCTGGCAGGAAAGCTGTTTTCGCCAGTTTATCGAAAAAAATCAAAAACTTACCTTTTTGCTCTCGTATAATCAGACCTCGGTCGGAGTAATGCAGATCAACGAACGGGTATGGCGGGGAATGTACGACCGCAATAAATTGCGCTGGGATATCCGCTACAACGCCCTGGCCGGGTGCGAGATCGCCGATCTCTATCTGCGCCGTTATGCCCTGCAGGGCAAGGCTAAAACGCATCGGGCCGACACCGGTTTTTTGGCCGGGATTGTCTATGCCATGTACAACGGCGGCCCGGGGCAGCATGATAAATACCTGGCGAGGCATAAGAATAGCAAGACCTTCCCGAGCGACAAGCTTTTTGCCGAGAAGCTGCAACTGGTGGAGGCGAGGGATTGGGAACAGGTCAAAGAGTGTCTGGGCGGCGATTGAAAGATCGGCGCCTTTTACCCGGTTGCCCCATACCCTCACCCTTCACCAACCCAATCCCCTCCGCTCCCCGCGACTTTGTGCCGTATCCCTCCTTCTCCGACAACTTCTCGCCCAAAACCTCCGGAAAATTCTTCCGGAGAACCCATCCCCGACCCTCTGACGCCTTGCGGTAATGCGCCGGCCAGCCGGAAAAGTGTATTGACATTGCTGAATGTACATGTATAATTAACAAAAAGAGAAGTGTTTATGTACATTGTGGGGTGGTTATGGAACTTACTGAAAAACAGCGGCAGTTTCTCGATTATCTGACGGACCGGCTGGATGAAGACGGCCGGATTCCGACGTTGCGGCAGGCCGCCGTCGATCTGGGGGTCAGCCATACGGCGGTGGCCCAGTTGATGAACCAGCTGGAAAAAAAGGGGGTGGTTGAACGGGAGGGCCCCTATAGCCGGACTATCCGTCTCCACCCGGCGGCGGGCGAGCCGCGCCGCACCCGGCGAGGCCGGGAGCTGCCCATCATCGGCCAGGTTACCGCGGGTCTGCCGATGTATGCCCAGCAGGAGTGGGCGGGGACGGTGCTGGTCGATCCGGCGATCTTTACCGGGGAGAATCTCTTTTGTCTGCGCATCAAGGGCCAGTCGATGCAGGATGCCGGGATCTTCGACGGCGATCTGGTGGTTTGCGAACCTCGCCAGTATGCGGAAAACGGCGAGATCGTCGCGGTGCTGGTGCGGGGGGAGGAGGCGACGGTAAAACGCTTCTTCCTTTATCCCGACCATATTGAACTTCGCCCGGCCAATCCGGCCTATCCGGTGCTGTGCTACCCATTTAGCGAACTGTTGGTCCAGGGTAAGGTGGTTGGGGTGATTCGGGGGAAACATGCAGAGTTCGACGGCAAGCGGCAATAGCGGCAACGGCGGCAGCTGCCCGGGGCGGGTGGATCTCGTTTGCCCGGGGAGCGGGGGCGAGCCCGGGCGGATCTGCCCGGTCTATGTCGGGACCTGCGGCTATTCGTATACCGAATGGGTGGACAGCGGTTTTTATCCGCCCGGGACCGGGAGCAAGGCGATGCTCGGTCTCTACGGCCGATGTTTCTCGGTGGTCGAGTTCAATTACACCTGGTATCAGATGGCCCGGGCCGAGGCCCTGGCCCGGATGGTGGAAAATGCCCCCGCCCACCTGCTGTTTGCCGCCAAACTGACCCGGACCATGACCCATGAGCGGGATGACAACTGGCGGCAGCAACTGGCCCTGTACCGGCAGGGCATTGAACCGCTCGGCAAACGTCTGGTCGCCGTGCTGCTCCAGTTGCCCCCGGATTTTGACCGGAGCATCACCCATCGCAACTATCTCGCGGCCCTCCTCGACGGCCTGGAGGAACTGCCGGTGGCGGTCGAGTTCCGGCACCACTCCTGGGCGGTAGATTCGGTGTTTGCCGAACTCGAGCGACGGCGGGTAACCCTGGTCGCGGTCGACGCGCCGCCGCTGCCCGGACTTTTTCCGCCGCTCGATGTGGTGACCAACCCGGCGCTCTTCTACGGCCGTTTTCATGGCCGTAACCGGGAGGGTTGGCAGTCGGGCAATATCCAGAAAAAGTTCAATTACGACTATTCCACCGAGGAACTGAGGGCCTGGTGCGACAGCTTTCTTGCGGCCATGACCGGTCGGGCCGATCGGGGAATACTGCTCTTTAACAACCATGTCCGGGCCCAGGCCCCGAGAAACGGCGCCAGGCTGGCGGCCCTCCTGGCCGAACGCAACGGTGGAGGACGGTGATGGGCCAAGGGTTTCGGGTGAGGGAGCGGGCGGTGCTCCATTTCAATGTTGCCGATTTTGCCGTTGCCGTGGAGCGGGTCACCGATAGCCGGCTGTGCCACCGGCCGCTGCTCATTGCCCCGCTGCAGGGGGGGCGGGCGGTGGTCTACGACATGAGCGAGGAGGCCTACCGGGAGGGGGTGCGCAAAGGCATGCCGCTCCGCGAGGCGACCAGGATCTGCCGGGGAGTGGCGGTTCTGCCGCCCCGGGTCGACCTTTATCGGCGGGCGATGCAGGCCTTTTTAAAAGAGCTGCAAGGGTATTCCCCGTTGATCGAATGCGGCCAGGCTGACGGCCATTTTTTTGCCGACGTCACCGGCACCCACCGGCTGTACGGGCCGGCCCCCGACATCGGCTGGCGGGTCCGCCGTCATGTCCGGACCAGTCTTGGCATCAATCCGATCTGGACCCTCGGCACCAGCAAACTGGTGGCTAAGGTCGCCTCCCGGCTGGTCAAACCGGTGGGCGAGTATATCGTCACGCCGGGCGAGGAGGAGGCCTTTCTCGCGCCGCTGCCGGTTACTGTCCTCCCCGGTCTGACCGGCCGGGAATTGGTAAGGCTTGCGGATTTTCGCCTGACCACCATCGGCGCCCTGGCCGGGCTGAGCCGGCATCAGCTGATGGTGCCCTTCGGCAGCCGCGGTGATTATCTCCATGATATCAGCAGGGGGATTGACGACACCCTGGTCAGCCGGCCGGCCGCCGGCACCGAAGTCATCGAGTACGAACACATCTTTGCCGATGACAGCAACGATCAGCGGGAAGTGGAAGGGGTTGTCGCCACCCTGGTCAGCCGGGCGGGCCGAAGTTTGCGGGGCAGGCAGCAGGTGGCCCGTCGGGTCGGCATCTGGCTGCGCTACTCCGACGGTGGCCATGTGGTCCGCCAGACTGCCTGTCGGATCGGCACCGCCGGTGACTTTCTCCTCCATAAAATGGCTTTGGCCGCCCTGCAGCGGGCCTGGACGAGGCGGACGAGGCTCCGCGGTTGCCGTCTGGTCTGCGACCGCTTGCAGCGCCGGTCGCCCCAATTGCTTCTCTTTCCCAAACCGGAAGGGCCGGAGCTCGGCCGCCGGAGGGTGCTGGCCGCCATGGATACCCTGCGCTGCCGCTTCGGCCACGGGGTGATCGGGGTCGGCCGGCAGTATCCGTCGGCCGCCGGCGAAGGCGATGCCGACAGCCTGGCCGGCCATTGAACCGCCCGCTTGCCCCGCCGCCGTTCTCAGGATGACCTCCATGCTGCCGCTTCGGGTGAGATCGTACTACTCCCTCCTTCAAGGCACCGGCTCGCCGGCCGCCCTGTGCCGGCGGGCCAGGGAGCTTGGTTATTCCGGACTGGCCCTTACCGATCGCGACAATCTCTACGGCCTCTGGGCGTTTCTGCGGGGCTGCCGGTGTGAAGGTCTGCGACCGATCGTCGGGGCGGAGATTTCCGAACCGGGCTCCGGCCGGGTCATCACCTGCCTGGTCCAGGATACCTCTGGCTATGCCAACCTGTGCGCCCTCCTGAGCAAACGGCATACGACCGCAACCTTCAATCTCGCCGGCGACGTGCCGCTTTACGGCACCGGTCTGCTGGTCCTCTGCCGCGACCTCGAACTGCTGGCAGGCTACCGGCGCCGGGGAATAACGGCGGCCGCCGATCTCGGGGCTTATCCGACCGCAGAGGCCCGCTCTCTGCGGGCCTTTGCCCGGGAAAACAACCTGGCGGCGGTGGTCACTCCGGACAGCGACCTGGGGGAGGACGGCGACCGCCGGCTCTACTGCCTGCTCCAGGCGGTCCGCGCAAAAAGTACGATCAGCCGGGTGATGCAGCAAAAAACGGTGGAGAATATCCACGCCCTGGCCGGGCCGGAGGTGTACCGGCAAAGATTTGCGATTTGGCCGGAAGTGGTTGCGGCAACCGAAGATCTGGCAGCCACCTGCGGTTTTACCGGACCGCAATTCGGCATCGTCATGCCGCCCTGGCACGGCGGCGATGGCCGGGATGCGCCGGCGGTGCTGCGGGACAAAGCCTATCGCGGGGCGCAGGCCAGATACGGCGACGACCTCGGCGAGCCGGTGGTCGAACGTCTCGAGTATGAACTGCGGGTCATTGAAGACATGGATTTTTCTTCCTATTTTCTCGTGGTGCGGGACATCGTCCACCGCAAGGGGCCGGACGGTCGGCGAAAAAAGCGGCGGATCTGTGGCCGCGGTTCGGGGGCCGCTTCGCTGGTCGCCTATTGTCTTGGAATCACCAATGTCTGCCCGATCAAATACAACCTTTATTTCGAACGTTTTCTCAATCCCGGACGGACTGATCCGCCCGATATCGATATCGATTTCTCCTGGGATGAGCGGGACGAGGTGCTCCGTGACGTGCTCGGTGATTTTGACGGCCATGCGGCGATGGTCTGCAATCACGTGTTTTTTCAGCCGCGCATGGCCATTCGGGAAACCGCCAAGGCCTTCGGCCTGCCGGGCTACGAGATTTCCCGGCTGACTAAACGTATTCCCTGGCTGTATGGCAGCGGCGAGGGATCCCTGGCCCGGAGCCTGGCCACTCTGCCGTCTCTTGCCGACCAGGATCTGTCGCCGCCCTGGCCGGAGGTGCTGGCGCTTGCCGAAAAACTGATCGGCCTGCCGCGCCATCTCTCGGTCCATCCCGGCGGAGTGGTCATCACCCCGCGGCCGATCACCGAATACGTGCCGGTGGAGCGGGCCGCCAAGGGCGTGCCGATCATCCAATGGGAAAAGGACGGGGCTGAAGAGGCCGGACTGGTCAAGATCGATCTCCTCGGCAACCGCAGCCTGGGGGTCATTCGTGACTGCATCGCCGCCGTGGCGGCCGGCGGCGGCCGGCTCGACGAGGCGACCTGGCATCCGGAAGAGGATGCGGCGACCAGGATGACCATTGCCGAAGGGGCGACCATGGGCTGTTTTTATATCGAGAGCCCGGCGATGCGGCTGCTCGAGAAAAAAGCCGGAACCGGCGACTATGAACAGCTGGTGATCCAGTCGTCGATCATCCGCCCGGCCGCCAACGAATTCGTTCGGGAGTACGTCCGGCGGTTGCATGGCGGCGTCTGGCAACCCTTCTGCCCGGAACAGGGTGATGTCCTCGACGAGACCTTCGGCTTGATGGTCTATCAGGAGGACGTTGCCAAGATCGCCGTGGCCCTGGCCGGTTTCAGCCACGCCGAGGGCGACGGCCTGCGCAAGGTCATGGCGAAGAAAGACAAGGCTCTGAAGCTTGCCCATTACCGCACGCAGTTCTTTGCCGGTTGTGCCGCCCGGGGTATCGCCGCCGAGGCCGTGGCGGAGATGTGGCGGATGATCGAGAGCTTTGACGGCTATTCGTTCTGCAAACCCCACTCCGCCTCCTATGCCCGGGTATCGTTCCAGGCCGCCTATCTGAAAAAACATTACCCGGCGGAATTCATGGCGGCGGTGATCTCCAATCAGGGCGGCTATTATTCGACCTTTGCCTATGTCTCGGAGGCCAAAAGGCTCGGTCTGCGGATCCTCCGCCCGGATGTCCTGCAAAGCCGGATTCCCTGGTTCGGGCAGGGCCGGCAGGTGCGGGTCGGTCTCCAGGCGGTGCAGGGACTGTCGGTCGAATTTCTCGACCGGCTGGTGGCGGCAAGGGCAGGGGAGCAATTTGGCGATGTCGCCGATTTTTTCGAGCGCACCCAGCCTGCCGACCATGAGGCCGAAGCGCTCATTGACGCCGGCGCCCTGGACAGCTGTACCCTCGGGGGAAATCGGACGGTCCTCCTCTGGCAATGGGCGAGCTTTCAACGGGCCGCCCACGAAAAGCGCGGCCCGTCGCTGTTCGGCATCCGGTTGCCGCCGCCGCCACCGCTGCCGCCCCCGGAGCCGCGGAGCATGGCACGAAAGGAATTTGCCACCCTCGGTTTTCTCTGCGACGGTCATCCCCTCCGCTTTCTCGGGACTCCGGCCAAAGGTCTGGTCAAGGTCCGCGAACTGCCGGCCCAAATCGGGCGGCGGGTGCTTCTCGCGGCCTGGCTTTTGACCGGCAAGCTGGTATCGACGAGGACCGGCGAGGCGATGGAGTTTCTTACCTTCGAGGATGAGACGGATCAGCTGGAAACAACCTTTTTTCCGGAAGTGTACAAAACCTATGCCCATCTGCTGCGCAGTGGTCGCGGCTATCTTCTGGCCGGACTGGTGGAGGAGGATTTTGGTGCCCTGACTCTTACCGTGGACCGGCTGCAACCGCTGTCGGCGTCAAATTGTAGTTTGAAAATGTAAGAAAGTAGCGTATAAAACGCAGGGTGGTTAATCCTGGGAGAATCGGGGGGATGAGATGAAAACAGCAAAACGCGTTCTGGTAATAGACGATGAACCGACGGCCCTTGACCTGATCCGGCGAATCCTGGAAAGCAATGGGTACGTGGTCCTGGTGGCGGCCAACGGGCAGGAAGGGGTAAATCTCTTTCGCCGCCATCCCTGCGATCTGGTTATAACCGATATGGTCATGCCGGTCCAGGACGGGTTACAGACCATTCTTGACCTGCGCGCCGATTTTCCCGGTCTCCCGGTCATCGCCATCTCGGGGGGAGGGACGATCTCCAAGGAAAGGTATCTTACCGTTGCCGGCTATCTCGACAGGGTGATCACCATAGCCAAACCTTTTGCCGTAAATACAATCGTCACCGCGGTGGCCAAGCTTCTCCAGGAGCCGGATGCCGCTGCACCCGAAGAAGGCATGACGCCTTAACGATTGACCAAAGTGGCGGTTTCGTGGAGCAGGCTAACGGCAATCCGGCGGAAGGCAAGAGGGCCGGCAGGACGATGACGATGCCGGAGGGGGCAGTGTCCTTTGGAGATAACCTCAGAGGTGGACAATGAATGCGATTGCGGAAGTTGGAATGACCCTCAATTATGTGATCGACTCCAGCTGTTCCAAATATCGCAATGCCCCGGCAATCGGCATGGCGATGGAGAAACCGCTGACCTATGGCGATTTCCACAAGC
>JBBRGP010000048.1:0-11961 GCA_038224105.1 Desulfobulbales bacterium
CTGGTCAAGGTGAAGAGCAAATTCGATCTCCACCTCTGCGCCCATCCCGGCTTTGCCGATCTTCAAAAGTTCAACGAGAATCTCGGCAAGCGGATAGCCCGAGTATTTCAGGATCGGCGCAAAGGTCATAATCTTCGGTCCGGGCAGGCTGGCATCCCTGACCCGGTGTTCTTCGGCAATATAGGTCGACGCCAGCAGCGTCACCGGCAGTTCCTGTTCGGCATCCTGGATGTTGCGCAACACCAGGTTGGAGCGATCCCGCTGCAGACAGCCTTTCGGCTCCATATCAAGGGCATAGAACTGCCGTTGACTGGAGGTGAGCATATTCTCAACTGTCGAAAACTGCACGAGTTTTTTCGCCCTGGCCGGGGAAAACCATAAAGCTTTCCCGCCTTCGACCACGGTCTTGCCGACCCCGAGAGCGATGTGGACAATCCCCTCGTCGGCGTGCATGTCCATGACCGGGTAGAAATTGCGCGACTGGGCGACCCCGGATACCCCCGGATACCAGAAGTTGCCATATCTGGCACCGGCCAGCTGCTGGATGATAACCGCCATCGAATCCTCCCGGCCCTGGGCCGACACTTTGGCGAAGGCGATCGGACTTTCGAACCAGGTGGAGGCATATACGAGTTTAATGGCACTCTCAAGCTGGCTCAACCGCTCCATGAAATCGGGGTGGTTATTGGCGAGAAAGTAGGTGGAATACAAGCCGGCATACGGTTTATAATGACCGTCTTCCAGAAGGGAGGAAGAGCGAACGGACAGGGGTTTGTCGCATTTTTGCAAAAATGCCCGCAGTTCCTGCCTGAGCCAGGCAGGCAGG
Source organism: Desulfobulbales bacterium (assembly GCA_038224105.1). Taxonomy (GTDB): domain Bacteria; phylum Desulfobacterota; class Desulfobulbia; order Desulfobulbales; family Desulfocapsaceae; genus Desulforhopalus_A. The sequence goes on from JBBRGP010000048.1 coordinate 827, forward strand.
GCCGCATCAAGAAAAATATCGGCAACCTGCTCATCGGGCATCGATTTGATGCTGTCGAGATTGTTCTCCTCGACAAAAGCGTCGAAACCGTCGGCGGTGATGACGCAGGTCTTCGGAATGGTCACCGAATGGGCGCTCAACACGGAATCTTTCTGATAGGCTCCCTGCAGGCAGGCCCACATAAAGGCAATGCCACGGGCTTTCCCCCCCATTGACCCACCGCCGATCTTGACGAAATCCATAACATCGATGTCATAGTCGCCGGCGGCAAATTTAACCACCACCCCCTGTTGCCGCAGTTTCCGCAGGGAATGGACCTTAAAGATCAGATCGTTCCTGATGCTTTCGAGATCCTCGATATTAAGGACATAGTCCTTGTGCAGGCGGCGCGCCAGGATGACTTCCGCCCGGGCCATGACCCAGTTGGAAAAGTGGTTGCTGAGGGTATGGTATCGCAGCGATGCCTCGGGAATCACCCGCAGCAGTTTTTCAAATTCATGGAGATTGGCCGCCGAGCCGATGGCCGTTTCATCGGGCATCCGGAAGACGAAATCGCCGAAACCGAGGTGATTGAGGAAAAAACTATGAACCTCTTCTCTGGTAACCGGCGAATTTTTATCGAGGAAAACCGCCGGGATTCGTTCGGCTAACTGGCGATTGCCGTGTTCCGTCGACAGCATCAACAACGGCAGATTATCGATTTCACCGCGCACAAAGCGGAGAAAATTCAACCCGGCCTCATTGTCCATGACCCCATTCCGGCGAAACCGGGCATCCGATATCACCGCAAAGACAAAAGGTTTATAGGACTGATAGAGGCCCATCGCCTCCTCATAATTGGTGGCCATGAGAATTCTTGGTCGCGCCCGCATCCGCAGCAATCGATGCCGCTCATTAAGGCTTTCATCGAGTACCGACTGGGTCTGGTGCACCACCTCACTGTAGATGAGGGGCAGAAACAGTGATCGGTACAACGGCGAATCTTCAACATAAATAATGACCCTGACCATCGCCCGTTGCGTGTCGTTATCGACATTTCGGTGGTCTTCGACATTTTTTATTATGGCGAGCAGCAGATCAGCCTCGCAGCACCATATAAAAATTTTATCGATCCATCGACTGTCCGCCTTCTCGGGAAATGTCGACCGGAGATTGCGGGCAACGAGGATAACCGGAAGCCGCGGATGGCTTTTCTTGATCACCGCCCCGAGACCGTAGGCATCCATCCCCCCCAGATAGGGCATGGTGATGACCATATCGAATTTTTTTCGGTCAAGAAGCGTCAAGGCCTCCTCGGCCGAGGAGACCCGGGTGATTTTCGGCGGTTTACTTAAATTCAGGCCATGATATTCGTTGATCAACCTGGTGGCCAGGCTGCCGTCCTCCTCCATGACAAAGGCATCATAGAGGCTGGAGACGAGCAGGATCTCCTGCACCTTAAACGGCATGAGGTCGTGGAAGATTTTGAAATGCGGATCAAAATCTGACGGCACTTCACTGGTATCAAGCAACATCGCGGCCCCTTCGGCAAATAAAGAATAGCTTCCCACGCGGTCCTCGTCTCCGGCAATACTCTTTATTGTATATTCGTTTTGGTAAAAAGAAAATGTATTCAAGCCCCTTCAGTGCAGGGAACCGTCCCGGTCGAGATCACGGCGCGACTTCGCTGGTGACCCGATTCAGAAAAAAGGCGCGAAACTGCCGGAAGACCTCGCGCTCTCCACCGAGAATTCGCTCCAAGTTCCTCTTATCCTGGCCATTTCTATCATTGCATAATGCTGATCGCCTGTGTTATAATGTGCCATTATATTTTTTACAGGCACTCCTCGGGTAAAGAGCAGAGAGTTGGAGGACGGGTGACTCATGGACAGCAAGGAATTCGTCGAGATCAGGAAAAAACTGGACAAGATCCAGCGAGAGATTGCCAATCTCCTGGGTATTTCCCTCAAGGCTGTCTGCAGTTACGAACAGGGTTGGCGGACGATTCCCGCCCATGCCGAACGGCAGCTCCTTTTTCTGCTCTCCAGAAAAGACTCGCGCGGCCGGGAAATCGGCAACTGCTGGGACTTACGTAATTGCCCGGAGGAAAGAAGAAACGCGTGCCCGGCCTGGGAATATAACGCCGGCGAATTCTGCTGGTTCATCAACGGCACCATCCGCGAAGGTGTTCCAAGCAAAAGCTGGGAGAAAAAACTTGAGGTCTGCAAAAACTGCGTGGTCATGAAAGACCTCAAATAGAAGGGTTTTTCTCCTCATCCACAGGAGCGGCCGACGCCGCTCCCTCAGCCGACCGCAACTGCCCGGGGGTATTGATATTTTCCCAGGCAAAGCGGAGCGATTCGGGAAGGACCGGATGGTCGATGCGGTGGTGGCGGGCTACCTCACCGATCCGCATACTGCCGGTGTAGACCTGCGCCTCAAAGAGCTGGATGGCACGGAAATCATACCAGGCCAGTAAGGGTTCAGGGCGATCCTGGCCGGCCAGCCGGGGCACCCGTCCCCAGCAACCGGCCCGGCGGCCGGCCAGAAGCCAGGTCACCGCCTCCGTTGAAACATACGGCATATCGCAGGCTACCAGCAGCCATGACACCAGCGGCTGCCAGCGCCCGGCCGCGAGAATCCCGGTCAGAGGCCCCGCAACCCCGGGAATATCCGGAAGACGAACGGTGTCGGCCACGGTTTCAGGCAGCAGACCGCCACCGGATACGACGATGCCGTCGAGCAGGGGATGAAGGATGGCGAGGGTATTCTCCAGCCAGGTCTTGCCGCCTCGACCGACGAGGAGATGCTTTGGCCGCCCCATCCGGGAACTCCGGCCGCCGATCAGAACACAGCCCCAGACCGGGGTCCGCAGCACACTTTCGTTCAACTTGCCGAGGAGCCGCCCCATGAAGCCGGCCTTATCCGCATCCCGACCACTCCCCCACACCAGGTCCCGGTCGGCTTCGTCACCCGTCTCTCCGATCCAAATCCGCTGCCCGGGAAAATCGGCGGCTCCGTCAACGACAACCAGATCGTACCGTTGGGCGAGCAAGGCCGCAGCGTAGGGCGAACAGTCGTCTTGCCGACGCAGCACCGCCGCCTGCAGGGAAAATTTCGCCAATAGGATCCGCAGGCCGGCAAGACACTCGGCCCGCAAAGCCTCGGTTCCCCCGCGCAGACAGAAGACCGGCAGGGTGGAAAACTTCTCGAGCGCGCAACCGCCTGCCCCTTGTCCCACACCTTCATATTTTGTTCGGTCGCTCACATCGCATCCTTTTCCATTCTCACCCCCTGGCCCTGGTTGCTCATCGGCAAAACCCCGACTTTTCGCCCCAGGTCCAGAAATGTCTCAATGGCGGCAAGACCATCCACGCCCAGATCCCTGGAAAAATCGTTGACATAGAGGCCAATATGGCCGCGGACCACGTCCTCGGCCATTTCCTGGCTATGGCTGCGAATGTAGGCCATGCCGCGCTCGGGGTGGGCAAAGGCAAAGTCGACGCTGGCCCGGATGGCCCGGTCGATGGCCAGGATTTTTTCTCGGCCGAGGCTTCTGCGGGCCGCGATACAACCGAGCGGAATGGGCAGACCGGCACGGTTTTCCCACCACTGACCGAGATCCTGACGGCAGACCAGACCTTTATCCTGATAGGTAAAGCGGGATTCGTGGATAATGACTCCGCCATCAACCAGACCGTCGCGAACAGCGGCGATGATGGTGTCAAAGCGCATCTCCACCAGTTCTCCGCAATCCGGGAGAAAGAGCCGCAGCAACAGGGCGGCGGTGGTTAATTTTCCGGGGATGGCAATCCGTTTGCCGGACAAGCTGCCGGCCGCCATTTCCGGCCGGGTGACCAGCAAGGGGCCGCAGCCACGGCCGATGGCGCTGCCGGATGAGAGAACACAGTACTCGTCCAGGACGTGCCCGAGGGCATGGAAGGACAGTTTCGTCACATCAAGCCGTCCGGCCAATGCCCACCGGTTGAGGGTTTCGACATCCTCGAGCAGGGGTTCAGCAAAACTGAGACCGCTGGATGCCGACTTGCCGTGGACCAGGGCATAGAATATGAATGTATCGTTGGGACAGGGGGAGAAGCCCAGGGACAGCGTTGTGCTCATATCGGCATTCCTTTCATTCCTTTGACGATGAGGGTTGCCGTTTCGGCCGCCTTCAGACAAGCTTCCCGTAACCGCCAGGTCTCGGGGTTGCGGTCATCGACAAGATTTGATATCACTCGCATCTCCAGGCAGGAAACGGCAAATTCCCGACAGACCCGGGCAATCGCCGCGCCCTCCATGTTTTCACACAGCCCCTGCCAGCGCTGTCGGAGCATGTTGCCGCGGCGGCTGGTCGCGGTTGCCGCATTGACGGTAACAAATACCCCGCTATGGCAGCCCACCGCAGCACCGTCGAGAATTTCCCGACAGTGATGAAGGAGTCCGGCATCCAGCCGGTACTCCAGGTCACCGGTAAGCGACCGGTCGAGATATTCCATCCCTTCAGGCAGACAGATGCCGAGATCGCCGAGGACTTCCCGGTCGGCGAGACAGAGGTCGAGGAGTTGCGGTTGCCGATATCCGTCCGGCTGCAGATACGCCCCGCCGATACCGAAATTAACCACTGCCCGAACTTTCCCGCTGTTTTCGCAGAAAAATCTTGTCAGACGAACCGCCGTTTCCAGCGGACCGACGCCGGTCACCAGGGTCAGACAGGGTGGAGCGTGCCCCGGCCAGTGGTCGAGAAACGGCTGCATCTCCATTTGAGTTGCGGCAAGGGCCAGGATCATGGTAATGAAAGCAGTTCGACAGACTAGACGCTTAAGGAGTTGGGCAGCGGGGGCTGCTCAAAAGCCCTTTTCCTTGAAGTTCGCCGCCCGAGATGTTTGAACGACCGCCGGGATTTCCAAAACACGCACGACCACCTTATAACGTATAAATCCAATCTCCGCATCGCCCACCTGGCGCGGTATGCCATTTTCCACTCTTTTTTGTCACAATGCAAGAAGATCATCGATTAAGCGCGTATAGGTACCAGCTTCCCGAGACTTTGATCGCCCAGCGCCCGGCCGATGCCCGGGATGAATCCCGACTGATGGTGGTCGACCGGAGCCAAAAGACCCTCGTTCATCGACGGTTCAGCGATCTTGCCGAGTTCATCGGTGAAAAGGACATGCTGGTGGTCAATAATACCAGGGTCTTTCCGGCAAGACTCCTCGGCAGAAAACAGACCGGCGGCAAGGCCGAAGTTTTTTTGCTCGAATTTCCAGTCATTGACAATGAAGCCCAAGGAATTGCCAAGGCCGCGGCTCTGATCAAATCGTCAAAACGCCCGAAACAGGGAACAGAAATCGAGATCGCCCCGGACCTCACCATCACCGTCATTGAAGATCAGGGCGACGGCAAGGCAGCCCTGCAACTCCGCTACGATCCAACGACCGGTCTGGCGGCGACGCTCAAACGCGCCGGCCAGGTACCTCTCCCCCCGTACATTGCCCGGCAGGACGGCTGTACCCCCGAGGACGTCGTCCGCTACCAGACCGTTTATGCGAGCCAGCCTGGAGCGGTGGCCGCCCCGACGGCGGGACTGCATTTTACCGACCAGTTGCTCGCAAGCATCGGGAAAAAAGGCGCCCTCCTCGGCCAGGTGACCCTGCACGTCGGCTATGGGACCTTTGCCCCGGTGCGCGACGAGGATATTACCCGCCACCGGATTCACGAGGAATATTTCAGCGTTTCCAAGGAGACTGTCGACGCGGTCGAGATGACGAAAAAGAGAGGGGGAAAAATCTGGGCAGTGGGCACCACCACCGTCCGGGCGCTGGAATGCGCCGGGCAAGCCTCCGGGAGGCTGCAGGCCATGGCCGGATGGTGTAATCTTTATATCTATCCAGGGTTTCGCTTCAAGGTAATCGATAATCTCATCACCAACTTCCATCTGCCGGATTCGTCACTGCTGTTCCTGGTCGCGGCGCTGTGCGGAAGAATGACCCTCCTCGACTGCTATCAAACGGCAATCAGGGAGGGTTATCGTTTTTTTTCCTATGGCGATGCAATGGCGATCATATCCCGCGACGGGGAATAAGGAACTGCAACAGTCGGTGGGGAAAAAAGCTCTCGGCTCAAGCGGATGCCGTTGCCGGACAGCCGGCACAACCGCCACCTGCCGGGCACGGCGTGGCCGGCTTGGCGGCGGTATCACTCTTGGCGGCGGTATCGCTGTTGGCGGCGGCATCACTCTTGGTGCCGGCATCGCTGTTGGCGGCGGTACCGCTGTTGGCGTCGGCATCGCTCTTGGCGGCGGAAGCGCTCGAATATCCGTCTGCGTACCAGCCCCCGCCCCGCAGTTGAAAAGAACTCATCGACATGAGCTTTTTGATCGGCGCCTGGCACTTGGGGCAATGACGCAAAGGCTCATCGGCCATCTTCTGCTGCACTTCGAAAACCCTGTCGCACTCCTTGCATTCGTACTCGTAAACTGGCATATCGTTTTCACCTATTGCTCTACATTACGGTTATCTCTTTTAGCTGGCCCTACCGGAACACCATGATTTTCACAACCGCCTGGTCCGCACCAAGCGGCTCAAAAATAATGCTCATTCCCCCCTCTGTCAATATAATGTGCGGTGACGGTCCGGGAAAATTTCGCCCCTTGGCCGGCAATCGTTGCCTGCTTGTTGTTCCACAGGTTTTCTGGTATATACTTGGCGCATAATCTTACCGCTTCCCCACTCCGGAGTCCGGACCACCCTCTACACGTTGTTGCTTTCATGATCGGTATTTTTGATTCTGGCGTCGGCGGGATGACCGTGGCGAGAGCCGTCGAACAACTCCTGCCAAATTATCCCCTGCTTTATCTGGGGGACATCGCCCGCTCCCCGTACGGCACCAAGAGCGCCCGCAGAATTATCGATTACTCGCTTGAAAACACACAGTTTCTTCTCGATAAAGGGGCCAACCTCATCATCATCGCCTGCAATACCGCTTCAAGCGTTGCCACCGACCGGCTTCGCCTGGAATTCAAAGTCCCGATCCTTGAGGTGATCAGCCCGGCCGTTGCCCAGGCACTCCGCCACTCGCGGACCGGGCGAATCGGCATCATCGGCACCCGAGCCACCATTCGGAGCGGTGTATATGAAACCAAGATCCTCGCGGAGAAACCAGAATCACGGGTATTTTCAACGGCCTGCCCTCTGCTCGTTCCCCTCGTTGAAGAAGGCTGGATCGCCAAGCGGGAGACCAAAATGATTCTCCGGCGCTATCTCCATACCTTGAAAGACCGGCAGATCGATACCCTGGTCCTGGGATGCACCCACTATCCTCTGCTCAGGTCCCTGATCCAGCCGCGGATAGGCAGGAAGGTCACCCTCATCGATTCTTCCGTGGCGACCGCCGAATATCTGCAAGGATATCTGGCCGGAGAAACCACCCTGGCACCGGACCATAGCCACGACCCTGCTAAAAACAGGTATTACGTCACCGATCTCACGGAATCGGCCCAGTTCATGGCCGAAAAAATCTTTCAGCGCCCCATCGATCTTCAACTTATCTAAATAATCATGCCTATCCTTTCGCGAATCTTCCCATCCTTAATGATAGTGGTCTTTTTTGCCGTCACCGCCCGGGCCGAGGCTGGCCCGGCCGAATATCCAGATGATATTGCTGCAAGACTGCAACAGCGCTATGACACCATGCGCAGTCTCACCTTCAATTTCCATCAGGACATCCGCGGTGAAATGACCGGACGGCCCCGTCAGGGCTCGGGCCAGGCAACCTTTCTGAAAAATAACGGCAAAGCCCGAATGCGGTGGGACTACGTCAGCCCCGACCGCCAGGTGCTGATCAGCGACGGCGTCACCTTTTCCATGTATTTTGCCAGTTTGAAGCAGCTGATCATCAGCCCGGCTGAAAAGCTGGATACCGATCTTACCTATTCCTTTTTTGCCGGTAAAGGTACTCTCAAAAGAGATTTTCATATCCGCCCCGCCGACGAAGAGTACCAGGCGGATGACGAAGGCATGTTAAAGGTCATTAAGATCATTCCGAAGACCCAGCAATCGCAGGTCCAGGACATTCATCTCTATGTTGCCGCCGACTCGCTCATCCGCCGGATTATGATCCGCGATCACTTCAGCACCGTCACTGTCCTCAACCTCAGCGATATCGAAGTTGACAAGGTGACGTCCGGCAAAAATCCGGAACAGGTGAAGGCGATCTTTACCTTCGTTCCGCCGGAAGGGACGGAAATCATTCACCAGTAAGATGGTCGGGGCATGGCCGCCGGTTCAAGTTTGCTCCGACCGCCGGGCCTTAGCCATCCAGGCAGGGAGAACGAAGCTGTCGAGCGTATCGACCATCGGTGAGTCTGCTGTGGACATTCCCGCCATCATAGTGTTGAATAGCAGGAGTTTCACCCCGCCATAAGGCGCAGCAGAGTGTTCAATCATAAACCGCAACTTCGCAGATAAAAAGACATGACAGACGACAACAGTGACAGCTTTGAAGAACTGTTCAAAGCAGAAGAAACGAAAAAAATCAGACATCTGACCCCTGGCCAAAAAATAAAGGCGACCATCGTCGGCATGAACAGCGAGTCGACCTTTCTGGACGTCGGCAGTAAAAGCGAGGGAGTCATCAACAGTTCCGAACTGAAAGACGCCGAAGGGAATTTTACCCGCCAGGTCGGCGATACCATTGATGTCTACTTTCTCCACGCCAAGCCGTCCGAACAGCTCTTCACCACCAGCCTCGGCGGCGGTGCCGATAACAGCCATCTGGAAGAAGCGTTTCGCGGCGGAATACCGGTGGATGGGTATGTCAAGGCAGAGATCAAAGGCGGCTTTGAAATAACCCTCGGCGGCAATGTCCGCGGTTTCTGCCCCTATTCCCAGATGGGGCTGCGCCGGGTCGACGACCCAGCCAAGACCTATCTGGACACTCATATGAAGTTTCAGATTACCCGGTTTGAGGAAAACGGCAGAAATATCGTGGTGTCGGCCAGGGCCATCCAGGAAGCGGAACGGCAGGAAATCCGCGAGAAACTGCAGGCGACCCTGGTGGAAGGCCAGACCGTCGAGGGCATCATCAGTTCTATCCGCGATTTCGGGGCCTTTGTCGATATCGGCGGGGTCGACGGTCTCATACCGATTTCGGAAATCGGCTGGAGCCGCGTCGAAAAAGTTGATGAATATTTCACCGTCGGTCAGAAAGTCCAGGCTGTCGTGAAAAAACTCGACTGGGAAAACGACAGAATTTCACTTAGCTATAAGGAAACCATGGCCGACCCCTGGATAGAATTCGCCAAGACCTGTCAGGAGGGTTCCAGCCATTCGGGGGTAGTTGCCAGGCTGGCCCAATTTGGCGCCTTTGTCACCCTGGCTCCGGGCGTTGACGGCCTCATTCACATCTCCAAGCTCGGCAGCGGCCGGCGCATTCATCACCCCCGGGAGGTGATGGAAGTCGGCCAGAATGTTGAGGTGAAAATCGATGCCATCGATCTTACCGAAAAACGGATCAGCCTGATTCCAGCCGACTACGTGTCGCCTGAAAATAAAGACGCCGAGGAACAGGCCGAGTATAAAAACTTTATGGTCGAGGGCAAAAGGAAAAGAGCCGGCGGCGAGGTGGGCAGTCTCGGTGCCCTGTTGAAGGCCAAAATAGCCGAGAAGAAAAAATAACACCCACCACCTGGTTGCTCCGTGAGGACGATGCCCATTTTCAGCAAAAAAAGCCGCTATCTTTTCATTCCCCTGGTCTTCTTGATTTTTTTCTCGCTCATCGGCTTTGGCCTACATCAAGCGTGACGCCGAGCTTGACCGCAGACACTTTCAGGCCCACGCCACGATTATTGCCGACGATATCTGGGCGGTCAACGAGAATGGCGCCAGAGCGTATCTGCAACTCGCGGTCAAAGCCGACTCCTACCAAAGCCTCTCGGTATCTATTCCCGGCGACGACAATTATCTTCATGTCACGAGTCCCCCATTAAGCGGCTTAAATCTGGTTCTGTATGAGATGGGGCTTATCGGTGAAAAGGAATTGACACCCGACGTCCTGCACGAAGATCAGTTGATCGGTACCCTCCATGGCCGGCAATATGTCCGAGTCTTCTTCCCGCTGGTCAATATCCTCGTCTTTCTTCTCCTGATTTTGCACACCGGCATGTTCATCATCTACCTGTTCATCAACCGGAAATTTCTCGAGCAAGAGGTTCTCGAACGGACCAGGAATCTTAAGGAGAGTGAACGGCGCTTCCATGACCTGGTCGATCTTCTGCCCGAGATGGTTCTGGAAACCGATCTCCGCGGCGGTATCGTTTACCACAACAAGGCTGCCTGCGACCGGTTGCACCTCACTTTTCCGCCACTCGCTGTCGACCATTTTTTTGATTTTATTGTTGATGAGGATCGACAACAGGCGGAACAGCATTTTCATGCCTCACTTCATAATGAAGGTTCGGATCTGCAGGAATTTACCGCCAAAGACCGGGAAAACAAGACATTCCCGATCCTCGTGCGATCGGCACCGATCACCCGGGACCGGGTCGTCACCGGCGCACGGATAATAGTCATCGATATTACCGATCGCCACCGGCTGGAGGAACAACTCCGCCGGGACGAGAAGATGAAGGCGATTGGACTCATGGCCGGCGGAGTCGCCCACGACCTGAACAACATTCTTTCCGGCATCATCAGCTATCCCGAATTGATGCTTCTCGATCTCGATAAAAACCATAAATTGCGACGACCCCTGAAGGCGATCCGCAAGGCCGGCCTGGATGCCTCGGAAGTGGTGTCCGATCTTCTTGCCGTGGCCAGGGAATCGCGGCCGGCAGGGAGGTCATCAACCCCAATGTCCTCATCGGCGAGTACCTGACGTCACCGGACTTTAACCAGCTTAGCCTGCGCTACCCATTAATCGGCATCAGCAGTTCCCTGGCCAGTGACCTGCGAAATGTCCGTTGTTCTCCGATCCATATCAGGAAATGTTTGATGAATCTCATTACCAACGGCATCGAGGCCATTCAAAGCAAAGGGATGCTGACGATCACCACCCAGAATCATAAGCAACTGGCGCCGATGCCCCGTCACAAGCAGATCCTGCCGGAGGGGGACTATGGTAAATATTATCGGCTATGATTCCGGCTCGGGCATACC
>JBBRGP010000049.1:0-11956 GCA_038224105.1 Desulfobulbales bacterium
CGATAAAGGCCCGGTGCGAGGTCCTTGAAGCCTCTTGCAAATCGCTGCATGACCGGACCCTTTTCGGCAACAGTGCCGCCATGCACCAGGTGTATGACCTGATTGAGCAAGTGGCGCCGACCACCTCGACGATCCTCATTACCGGGGAGTCGGGTACCGGCAAGGAGCTGGCGGCACGGGCCATACACAGGGCGAGCCCGCGCCATGACAAACCCTTTGTCTCCATCAACTGCCCGGCAATACCCGACGGGCTTATGGAATCGGAACTCTTCGGCCACGAACGGGGCGCCTTCACCGGCGCCGACCAGCGCCGCAAAGGTAAGTTTGAACTGGCCGACGGCGGCACCCTGTTGCTTGACGAACTGGGCGATCTTCCCGGCCCACTGCAGGCCAAGCTGCTGCGGGTGCTGCAGGAAGGCCAATTAGAACGAGTCGGCGGCAACAAAAGCATCAGAGTCGATGTCCGGATTATCTCCTGCACCTCCAAAGACCTGACGGAGGAAGTCGAGGCCGGACGCTTTCGCCGGGATCTTCTATACCGTCTCCGGGTCATCCCCCTGAAGATGCCGCCATTGCGCGAGCACCGGGAAGATATCGCCGAACTCTGCCGGGTTCTGCTCCAGGAGTTCAACGAACAGCACGGCCGCGGCCTCTCCATCGGCAAAGCAGCGGTGCGACATCTCGAACACTATGATTTTCCAGGAAATGTACGGGAATTGCGCAATATCATGGAACGAGCCTCGGTGCTTTGCCGGGGAACGGAAATCACCCCGGAGGACCTGCCCCACGAAATCAACGAGATTGCCACCGAACCGGCGGCACAGGCGGCGTCCTTTTGCCTCGGCGACAACATGGCAATCGCCGAAAAGGGCTTTATCCAACAGGCCCTCCTGGCAAGCGGCGGCAACCGCACCGAAGCGGCCCGTCTTCTTTGCATCAGCCGAAAAAATCTCTGGGAAAAAATGCGCCAGTTACACCTTGATTAAAGGGAGAACAGTCCCACGCCGACAACACTACAGCCAGAACTCCGGATATTTCGGGGTCTTCGGGATATTATTGACGACCAGGGCGACAGAGAGAATAATCGTCGCCCCGAGCGCGGTGGGCATGAGTACATACCAATAAGACGATTAATCGTTCGCCCTGCTCATGGTTTGTTTCAGGCGAGGTTGCATCTTGCCGAGGCGGCATGAACCGTTCTGGCTGGAGCAATTTCGGGACGCCGGGCCCCTCCCGCCTCGGCCAGGCCGGAAAAAAATCTGTTACCAAACGGTAGCGAGAGGGGTCCCGTTTTGTTACCTTTTGGTAGCGGAGGGGGCGGCCAGGATTGGCGAAAACCCTGATATCCGCGCATTCCAGGCGTCTGCACCGACATCTTTCATACCCTTACCCCTATTGCTGAAACTGCGGCGCGTCGATATCTGCCGGCAGGATGCCCTGAAATTTGTTTGGCGATAACGGTCGGTTAACGGCGCATCAGATCCGAGCCATACGGTACCTGTCACAGGGTGATCAATTCATAGTCCGGATTGCCGAAGTTCAGCTCCCGGGCGTAGTCAAGCTGCACCCGGTAGGGAATGTCGTAGGCCAGTTGTGAGAGAGTCCTGCCGGTACGTTTTTCCACGAGATCGAGGGCGGCGACATCAACGGCGACCGGATCCCGGGAAACGACGATGCCGACATCCGGGGCAATCTTTTCAAAGGTGTGGCCCATGCAGTCGCAGTCTTTGGAAATCCGGGTAACAATATTGATAAAGAGACCCTTGCCCGGAAACAGCGAGCACAGCCCCATGGCGTGCTCCACCACCTTTTTCTGCAGATCCTGGTAGGTTGCCCCCCAGTTGTACTTGACGGCATCGAAGCGACACATGGCCAGGCACTCGCCGCAGCCGATGCACTTCTTGGCGGCGATTACCGCCCGTTCCTCGACCAGGGCGATCGCCTCCTCGGGACACCATTTGACACAGATCCCGCAGCCGGTGCAGTTGTTCTTGACGATCTTTGGCTTGGCGGTGGAGTGCTGCGCCATTTTACCCTTGCGGCTGGCGCAGCCCATGCCGAGATTTTTGAGGGTTGCGCCAAAACCCGCGGCCAGGTGGCCGGTAAAGTGGGACACCACCACCAGGGCATGGCACTTGGCAAAAAGCCTGGCGAGATGAACCGATCTATAGACTTTCCCGACAATCGGCACCTCGTATTCCTCGTCGCCGAAGAGACCGTCCGCCATGATTATGGGCATCCCGGTGGCGGTTAAATCAAAACCCTGGGCATGAGCATGGGCGAGATGCTTGATGGCGTTGTCCCGGTTACCCTTGTAAAGCGTCGAGGTTTCGGTGAGAAAAGGGACGCCCCCCTTGCTTTTAATACCTTCCCCAAGCATTTTGATATAGAGCGGTCGAGGATATCCGAGGTCCGGAGATTCCCCAAAATGAGTTTTTACCGCGGTGATGTCCTTGCTTGCTATAAATCCGAGCAGGTCTTCGGTCCTGAGCAGATTATGCAGCCTCTGGCAGAGGATATCATCACTTTCGTTATCGGTGGCTTCGATAAAATAGACGTTTTCTTTCATGATCATCTCTCTGATTTTATAAAAAATAGTGTGTTTGGGGGCCGTATCGGCTTGGACTCACATGTTAGAGTTTATTTTCATTAAGTAAATTTATATCGGATTTGGCAGGAGCAGGTCAAAGCATATTTTGTCGCAGTCGAATATTCACAACCTACCAAAAGGGAAAATAATTGGGCAAATTCTTCTTTAGGTTCTATGGGCAGTGCGTGTAGTATGAGCATGCGAGATTTCTCTGGTCCGTGGTCCCTGACAAGGTACGTAATATACAGCTATAAAATCTCGCATTGACTGCTAATATCCTTGTATCATTGATAATGTAATATTTTTGTATATCGCCCAGCGCTCTTTTTTTGACCTTGGCAAGGCCTCTAAGAAATCAGCAACCTCAGCAACTATGGAAAAAACCACCAAAAGAAAAACCTCAAGCCAAAAGCGCAGCATCAAGGCCGGGATGTCGCCCGGCACTCCGGTTTTCATCGGCGAGAAGCGGCTCGACAAGGTCCGCATCGATGTCCTTGACTATTCCGAGACGGCGGTCGATCAACGCCTGGACGTGCCTGCCGACCGGCTTCTGCCGCCACTCCCAGGGAAAGGCATCACCTGGATAAGCGTCAAGGGTGTCCATGACGCCGCGCCTATCACCGCTCTCGGCAAAATCTTCGGCATTCATCTTTTAACCCTGGAGGATATCGTCAATACCGCCCAGCGGCCGAAGATCGAAGAGTATGCCGACTATGTCTTCATCGCCCTGAAAACGATGCACCGCAACGAAGGGGAGAAGGCTCTGGAAATAGAGCATATAAGCCTGATTTTCGGAGACAATTTTGTGATCTCCTTCCAGGAAGGTGAAGGTGATATGTTCGGTAAGATCCGGGAGCGAATCCTTGCCGCCAAAGGTCGCATCCGCTCGATGCACGCCGATTATCTCGCCTACGCCTTGATGGACGCCGTGGTGGACCAGTACTTCCTGGTGGTTGAACGGATCGGCGACCGGATCGAGGAAATCGACGAGCGGCTCCTGGTCGATCCGCGACCCACCGATGTCGCGGAGATCCATCGGATCAAGCGGGATATCCTCCGCCTGCGTCGGGCGGTTTGGCCGCTCCGTGAGGAGGTCGGGGCTCTCGGCAAGAGCGTCTCGCTGCTGGTCGGCGCCGAGACCAAGGTGTTCCTTCGCGATCTTTACGATCACACCATCCAGGTCATGGATATCGTCGAAACTTCCCGCGATATCCTCGGCGGCATGCACGACACCTACCTGACCACCGTCAGCAACAAGATGAACGAGACGATGAGGTTCCTGACCGTCATTTCAACCTTCTTCATCCCCCTCACCTTCCTGGTCGGGGTCTATGGCATGAACTTCGACTACATGCCGGAATTGCGCTGGCACTGGGGATATTTGACGATTTGGGGCATCATGGTCGCCGTCGTTTTTATTATGGTATGGTTTTTTAAAAGAAAAAAATGGCTGTGAGAAGACCCAGCTCAATCCTTTGTTTCATCGATTCTCTGCAGACCCTCCATCAATATACCCATGAAATCACCAATGGGCGGATGCCGGTCCAGTTCCTTGGGGATCCCTTTGGTGTAGGTGAAGTGCCCGCTTTTCACATTCACCAGGGCAAAGATTACCGCCTTATTACGATGATCGAGGAAGCGCGCGTAGACGATTTCGCCCTCATTGAAAAAAACCATGGCCTTACCCTGCTCAAGGGCCAGATCAAGCCGCCCGGTTTTTCGAGCAGCATTGATCAGCTGCAAGATATCGACGAGAGAGATTTCCGCCAGTTCCCCGGACATGCCCGAGGTGATGTTGCCCGATCGCAGGGTCATGGTCTGCGCCCGAACGACCAGGAGTTTGAAAAGAAAGAGCTGCAGGACCGGATATTTTTTGAGGACATGCCGAAAATTTTTGGCACTCAGCAAGGCCACCTGGGTATCGGTAGTGGTGTAGATCGAACTGGTGGTCGGTTCGCCGGAAAGCAGACTCATCTCCCCGAAGATCTGGCCCCCCCCCATCTCAGCAATTCTCGAGCCGTCATCGGCAATTACCCCCACCTGGCCGGAAAGTATGATATAAAGATTGGTGCCGTGGTCGCCTTTTTTAATGACAATCTTGTCGAGGGGAATGGTCTTCAACTCAAGGAGCATGGTCAGATCGCTCAAGGCATCGTCATCGAGGGTCTCGAAGATATCAAGGTTGCGCAGGACGCCAAAAAACTTCTCAAGGTGCTGTCGTCGCCGCCGTTCTTCCGTTTCATTGAGCAGTTTCATCTGCAGGGTGGCAAAGTCCTTTTCCTTTTTGAACTCGAAATGGATCAGTCCATCCTTATGGCCGCCACAGTCAAATCTCGTCTTTTGGCCGCTCATCTTGGCAAAGCCGACGTAGGTGTCCATGGTCGAGATTATTTTTGCTATAGCCTGGGCCAGATAAAGGCATACGGGTTTATGGGCTGGCACCGAGATGTTGAAATTTTCGACCTTTAATTCTTCACCTGTATTGTAAATGGGGCAGGCGCGCTCCTCGGTGATGACAAAAATCGCATCACGAAATTTACTGACCGGTCTTTTCACGATTCATTCCTCTTGGTTCTCGGCAAGGTGGCAACGGCGGCAACTTTCGGCGGCTTCCTCATTTACTCGGTGGAGATGCTCCGAAAACCCGATTAACGGCGGTTTTCACGGCACTTGTCGCGGGGTGAAGCGGACCAAAAAAATTTTCCAGGATGATAAACAGTACGGAATTCTTCAAGGGAGGTCAAGGCAAAGAGTCCGCCGCCACGTCCTTGGAGGCGGTCCGCGGTCCGTTATGTCTCCGCCGATTGCAGCTGCAGGATCCGGAGATCGCCGCGGATCGGCGATGCCCGATCCTTCCGCAACCCGGTCTTTACCGAGGCGGGGCAGGAGTTATAAGGCCAGGATATCGAGGATGGCGCTGCCGTTCTGTCGATCTACCTTGAGCCAGGCATACCATGATTCCAAGGTAATCTCCTCCCACGGGAGATTCATCGACTGCCATTGCCTTTCAAAGTCGGGCAGATGGTTGTGGAGAGCGGCCTTCAGTTTTTCTTCGCTTAGAGCTTCCGGTTGAATATAGATAAAGGACAGAAAATCGGCAAGCTGGATGACCAGAGGGTAGCCCTGGAGTTTTTCGGCGTTGCCGGGGTTATGGTGATAGTGCAGGGCTGCGATGAGGTTTTCCGGGAACTGCCAGCACTGGAGCAGGCGGCTGCCGACAATATCATGGGTTGTGGCAAAGGTCTCTTTTTCTTCCTGCAGTTTTTCGGCGGTAGTGATTCCGGTCAGCCATTTGGCGGCATTGTATCTGTCGCCGAACGCGAGCAGCATGGCGAGCTTGCCGATGTCGTGCAGCAGACCGGCGACAAAGAATTGACCAGAGGGTAAATTGATATGTTCGCCGACAATTCTCGCCGCCAGACCGCAGGTAAAGGCATGCTCCCAGAACATTCCAAGAACTTGCTCATGGGGTTTGAGGATCGGCTGAAATGTCTGCACTGCCGCCTTCGCCAGGACGATATTCTGAACCTCGTTGAAGCCAAGGACGGTGACCGCGCTTTCCAGGGAATCGACTTTTTTGGAACGTCCGTACAGCGCTGAATTGGCAATTTTCAGGACCGCGATACACATCGACGGGTCGGGCAGAATTGCTTTTACCAGATCGTTGGCCGAGCTCTTCGGGTCGTTCGCGACCGTCAGGACATTGGTGACGGTGGTCGGCAGAGGTGGGAGGGAAGCAATCTGGGCATCGATTGAATTTGGTTGCGTTTCGTTCATTATGGTTGTCGGTGATCGCGGGAACCAGTTCGGGGAAGGTTGAGGTCTTTGCCGGATTATACCGGAATACCCAGAGCACTGCTTATTAGCATAAGGCATCACGGCCGCGAGTGCAAACTCTTCGGGAGGGGACGCGTTCCGGGTCGTAGCTGAGTGTTCTGTAAATCCTGGAATGTGCTTATTATCATAAAACTTTTTTATCTGCTGCTTCGGCAAATTTGGCGCTTCATGCCGCTATGCTCTTGTGCGTGAGGAGGGGATAGCGTATTTTGTCGGCAGTGGTGCGTGAATGGCTGGGTAGAGCTCAGACCGATGAATTGACGATGTCCTCATCCATCAAATTTTTTTTTGGGGGAAGCCTATGAAAACAATGATGCTTTTGGCGGGAGGCATGATCTTGGCGGCGGTGTGTGTGGTATCGGCCGCGGAAAATGCCGTGATCAGTGTGCCGGGGGTGGAGATTCGCGCCGACGGCAGCATTGCCACACCGGGAGTGGAGATCGGTCCCAACAGCAAGATTCTCGAACTGGCGGATGCGGTCAAGAAGGTGGTGGTGACCGGTGACAACAATTCGATCAGTTTTCCGAATAGGGATGCCCTGATTGAGGATTCCGGGAAAAATAACGTTTTTCATAAAGGCTAGCTGGGCGTCGGGGCATACCCATTTACCCCAGGGTTTGCCCGCACCCTCGATGACCACCGGAAAGCGTTGGTCATTGCCTCCCGGCCCCACCCAATCCCTGGGCTTCCTTGAATTTTACCAGCGCCGTCAGCAGATCGCAGACCGGCGAGGGCAGGTGGAGCCGTTTGCTTTGGGCGCTGACGTAACCGACCAGGGCATCAACCTCGGTCGGTTTGCCGTTTTCCAGGTCCTGGAGCATGGATGGCCGGTGATTGGAGGTGGCCGGGACGAGGGTGTCATAAAAGAGTTTCCGGTAGGTCTCGGGATCAGGCCAGGGGAGATGGCCGCCAAGGGCGGTGATGACCGCAAACGTTTCGTCGATGACCTTGTTCATCTGCAAGCCGTTCTCGGTAATCTGCCGGATAAAGCGCGGCCGAAGGATCAGGTCGATGTGGTGACCGTCGGCAGCCAGCATGCAGCCCAGGGCCTGGCCCAGGGCACCTGCCCCGTAGCTGAGAATATTCATGGAAGATTTCTGTCATTGGCAAAGGGTACGTGCAGCCGATCCATCCCGCCAACAGCGGCTGCCGGATCGCCTCTCTTTAATTGGCCGGGCCCTCTTTGTCAACAGGCAGGCAGGGCCGTTTCACCGGGTACGGGAAGGACCGGCAATTCGGCTAATGCCCGGCGGGATCGACGCACCGATCTTTCTTTGGCGGTGGCTGGCGAGAATGGTTAAATTTTCTTGCCTGGCCGGCCTATCTGGTTATTGTGAGAGCTCGATAAACAGAGGGCCGCAAACGAACTTTTTCCCTGGTGATCACGCGACGGCGGGAGGGGGTTGGGAAACGGCGGCAACGGATTGGGGCAAAAGATTTTTCAGGAGATGAGGGAATGCGGTGGTTCAAGAAAAAGACATTGACGAGCATGGCCAGAACCTGTGGCTGAGCGGCGAAAATCGGTCCGGCGGATCTGTCGGACGCACTCAAGGGACTGACCTTCCAGCGCAATGAGAACCTGCTGGTTGGCATAGAAACCTCTGACGATGCCGCCGTCTACAAGCTCACCGAGGAGGTGGCGATGATCAACACCGTTGATTATATCACCCCGCCGGTCGATGACCCCTACTGGTTCGGCCAGATTTCCGCGGCCAACTCTATCTCCGATGTCTATTCGATGGGCGGCAAGCCGCTCACCGCCCTGAATGTCGTGATGTTCCCGACCAAGCATCTTGATCTGGGGGTGCTGAGGGAGATCCTCCGCGGCGGCAACGATAAAGTGGTCGAGGCCGGCGCCTGTCTGGTCGGCGGTCATAGCGTTGACGACAACGAACCCAAATACGGGCTCTGTGTCAACGGGGTTGTCCATCCGGACAGGATTATCACCAATGCCGGAGCCCAGCCGGGGGACGCCCTGATCCTCACCAAACCGCTCGGATCGGGGGTTCTCTTCAATGCCACCCGAGCTGGCAAATTCAGCCCGACCGAACTCGAGCGGTCCATTTTGCCGATCATCGCCGCGCTGAACGGCACGGCGATGGCAAAGGCCCTGCGTTTCGACCTCCATGCCTGTACCGACGTGACCGGTTTTGGTCTCTTGGGCCACCTCCTGGAGATGGCCGCCGGTGGCGGGGTTCACGGTGTTATCGAGTTCTCGGCGCTGCCCTTTTACCCGGGGGCCCTGGACATGTATAACAAAGGGCAGACCACCGGCAGCAATAAGGCCAATCGCGCCCTGGTGGCACGGTATCCTCTGGTGCTGGCACGAACGCTTACCAGGAGTCAGGAGGAGCTGCTCTATGATCCGCAGACCTCGGGAGGGCTGATGCTGGCGGTGCCGAATGATCAGGCGCCGCGGTTGCTGAGCGACCTGCACGCTGCCGGAATAGAGTATGCGGCGAAGATTGGTCAAATTATCGCCGGATCTCCCGGAGTGACTATTGAGTAACCCGGGCGCGATCGCTGGATTGTTTGAGGTCAAACGGTCCACCCGTTGCGCTCATGCCGTGCAGCATTGCGTTTCTTCTCTGGTCAAGCTCTCACTCCCTTGCCCTGGCTATTCTGCAGGGCCATCAGCGATTCATCGACGGATCGGTGGATGGTGATGAAGGAGTCGAAACCGGAAATCTCAAAGACCTCCAGGACATGGTCCTGCATGGCGCAGGCCACGAAACTGTAAGCTCCGGCATGGTAGGCTTTGGCGGTATTGAGAACGACCCGCAGTCCGGCGCTGGAGATATATTCGAGATTATTGAAATCAAAAATCAGATGGGTGTTGGGCGAGATGAGAAAATCCTGCAGTTGCTTTTCGAACGGCGGGGAGGAATTCGAGTCCAGGCGTCCGTTCAGAACAAAGATGGTCGCGTTGATCTCTTTAATAATTGTTGTTTCCATAGTGAAATCTACAGGGCCGGGCGGCTACCTGCACTCCTCGGGTAAGGTTCTTTTTAAGGTCAGAACATTCTTGTCGGCCGACCGGATGTAGTTGCAGCAGCGGCAGAGGCTGCGAACCAGATGGATACCGAGCCCGCCGCATGTTCTCTGCTCGAGAGGCAAGGTGACATCGGGAGACGCAGAGCGGGTGAGGTCGAACGGTGGCCCGTCATCGACCACCCGGATCGTCAGATCCCGGGCAACCTTAGTCAGGGTTATGTCAATGATATGGGTATTGTCCAGATTACCGTGTTCGATGATATTGACGATGATCTCTTCGAGCACCAGATTTATCTCGGCCACGGTTTTCCGGGGCACCAGCCATGCGTTTTGCATACTCTCAAGGTGCAGCTGCAGGCTGTTGAGTTCCGTCAGGTCGGCGGATATTTGAAAGAAAATGTTGTCCATAGGCTAAAGCACGGTAGCTCCTGTTCTCTTGAGGCAGCAAGTCTCCGGCTCGGCCAGGTTCGTTCGTTCCCATTGCTCCAGTTTATGCAGGAGGGCGGTCAAGGCAATTTTGCCGGTTTCGGGGAAATGTTCAAGGATTTTTGCAAACTGATCTCGATGAATGCAGAGGACTGTCGATCTTGTCGTCGCCTGAAGAACAAAGAGTGAAGGCAGGGTACCAAGGAGGGAGAAGGAACCGAGAAAATCTCCCTGGTCGAATTGCCGAACAACCAGATTCTCCTCACCGCTTTTTTTCAACAGACTCAACTGTCCGGAGAGGATTAGGTAGGCCCGGCCCTGATCGTCGCCTTCCTCGAACAGGACGTCGCCTTCGGACAGGGTCGCCCTCTCTGCGAGAAATGCCAGCAATCGTACTGCCTTGTCCGGGAAATTGGTGAAAAACTGCAAGCCTTTCAACAGCTCGAGGTTCTGCTGCATTTCCGAAACCTGGCTATTTTCTTCCGAATACAAGCTCATGGAGAATTCCTTTCTGTTCGATGAGTTCCTGGTAGGTGCCGAATTCCACCAGTTTTCCTGCCTTCATGACCGCGACCTTATCAAAGGAGCCGATGATGTCCATGCGATGAACAGCGGCGACAACTGTTCGCTTCCCTTTCCATCGGGTGGCCATCAGGCGCTCTATTCTCGCCTGGGATTTATTATCCAGGGCTGAGGTTGCCTCGTCCATGAGAATGATCTTCGGTTGTTTTAACAATACCCTGGCAATGGCCAGTTTCTGACGCTGGCCGCCGGACAGACGGTCACCCATATTGCCGACCTGAAAAGCCATGCCGATGGCGGCGATTTTTTCGAGATAGTCCTCCTCGATGAGGAGACGCATGATCGCCTGATTGATAATGTCCTGGGCATGGGGGAGGGTCGGTCTGATCCGCCCGAAAAAGATGTTATTCAGAATCGACTGGCCGGGGATATACCGGTTTTCGGCGTAGAAAGTAAAGAGATCGGCGGAAATCGCCTTGGCCCATTCGGGAAAGGCGTTGCGTGCCGACAGGATGATATCATTTAAAGGCCGGGTTAAGCGAGTCATGGTGTGGATGGTGGGCGTGTAATTCAGGGCCAGCGACAGCAGGAAGGATTGATCTTCAGGGAGGGCAAGCGAGGCATGGGATACCTTTTTCAGTCGGGTAAGTACGGCTTTGCATTCATCAAGTCGGTCGGCCGGTACCGGACTGTTTTTAAAAAACAGCTCGACGCTGCCGACATCAGCCAGAATCGCCAGTGCCTGAACAGCGATTTCGGCGCCAAGCGCGAGTAGGGGTTCGAAGAGACCGACCGTCTGGAGAAAGGAGTGAAAACGGGTGTTGCCGGGGAGGTGGTTGGAGTCGAATTCTTGATTGATGGGAGTGCCGAAGAATATATTTTCGGCGACACTTGAATTGAAATGGTAGGTATTCCGGTTATAAAACTCGATATAGTTGGCGAGCTTGTCGCCGAAATTTTCCCGGAATCGGCGGCGGATGCGAATTAATTTTTCGATCGTGTCCTGGTCGTTTGCGGCAATCTGATTGTCGAGACCAAAGCGCATCACATCGACATAGAGGCCGACCTGCTGAAGAACCAGAATCATCTTGTCCAGATCTATGTGCACCGCTTCGCCGGTTGGCGGGGTTGCGCCCTCGGTCGCCGCTCTATAAGCATAGAGCAGATTCTCCTCGAGCGTTCCGGTAAAGATGAATGGATTCTGGGAAACATAACCAATATTGTGAACTATCTCGTTTTTCGACAGAGTTGACAGTTCTTGGCCGTCAAGCTGAATGCTGCCCGCCGAATAATTGAACATTTTGCCGATGCACTGGATCAGGGTGCTCTTCCCGCCACCCGAAAAGCCGACGATGGCGAGGTGTTCGCCGGCGGCGAGGGAAAAGGTTACGCCGTTGAGCAGGCGGTGTCCCTCAAGGGTGTCATAGACCAGGTCCTTCACTGCGAGGCAGCCGGTCAGGGGCCGGGTGTCACTTTCGTCCGGATCGATCGAAAATTCCGGGGTGGTATCGAAACAGTGCATGGTCCTGGTGTAACTGACCGAGGCATCCTGATAGGTCTGGTAGAACTCGATCAATTCCTTCCATG
>JBBRGP010000050.1:0-11946 GCA_038224105.1 Desulfobulbales bacterium
TTAC
The DNA here is from genome assembly GCA_038224105.1 of Desulfobulbales bacterium. Lineage (GTDB taxonomy): Bacteria > Desulfobacterota > Desulfobulbia > Desulfobulbales > Desulfocapsaceae > Desulforhopalus_A. The sequence goes on from JBBRGP010000050.1 coordinate 5, forward strand.
CAGCCTCGACCGTTCGGCGATGGCTCTGCTTCTCCTTGGCCTGTTCCTCTGGCCGCTTTTTTTTAAGGTGGACAACAAATATATGCTGGTCAACGACAATATACAGGTGGCGGTGGTGGCGGTCATGGGCTTGAACCTGGTCACCGGTTTTGCCGGTCTCATCTCCATCGGCCATGCCGCCTTTGTCGGCATCGGTGCCTATACCATCGCCTCCTTTGCCCGGGTGCTGGGGGAGAACCATGTCCTGCTGACCCATGCCTGGCCGCTGATGATCATTGTCGCCGGCTGCATGGGCGCCGTGTTCGGGGCCATCGTCGGTCTCCCCGCCCTCCGCCTGAAACACCTCTATCTGGCGATCGCCACCCTGTCGTTCCAGATGATCTTCCAGTGGACCATAAATTTCATGAACTTTTTCAATCAAGGTCAGACCATCTCGGTCAGCAGGGTGGTCTGGGTGAACGGGCAGGTATCGCGCGGCCAGCACTACCTCTTCTGGTACTATACGATTCTCGTGGTCATCGTCCTGGCCGGCTTTGCGGTCCGCAATCTCCTCCGCACCCGTTATGGCCGCTGTCTCGTCGCCGTCCGCGACAATGACCGGGCCGCCGACGCCATGGGGATGCATCCCGGATTTACCAAGGTCTACGCCTTCGCTCTGGCCGGTTTTCTCGCCGGGGTTGCCGGGGCCCTTCATGCTTATCTGTACCGGGGGGTCGGCGTCGAGTCTTTCACCCTGCACCACTCCATCAGTTTTCTCGCCATGGCGATCGTCGGCGGGCTGGGAACCTTGCCCGGCTCGTTCCTCGGGCCGCTGGCGATAAAACTGCTGGATCTGCAGGTGGAGCGGCTGTCCGAGTGGGTGGGGACCCATCTTACGACCGCTACCAATCTGGCCACGGCCCTGCGGCCTTTAAGCTTTGGCCTGGTTATCGTCCTGTTTTTGATTTTTGAGCCTCGGGGGATTGCCAACTGGTGGCGCATCGCCCGCTCCTATGTTAAGCTCTGGCCTTTCAGATATTAGTACCTTAGAAATTCTTTTGATGTTTTTGAAAAGAATTTCGTAAAGGTACTTATACCCCGCAAGGGGTGTTAGTACTTTAAACCCAACACCAAGGAGGAGAAATGAAAATGGACAACGTGATCAGGTGGATGTTTCTGCTGGTAGCCGGTTTCATGGTAACCCTTCCCATCCCGGCCCTTGCCGGCAAGGTGTACAAACTCGGGTTGTCGCTGGCCATCACCGGCCCGACCTCCGATGCCGGCAACCCTTATGCCAAAGGGGTGGAGGATTATTTTAACTTTGTCAACGATACCAAAATGCTGGGGGATGATAAAATCGACTGCACGATTCGCGACGACCAGTATAACAATGACATTACCAAACGAAACTTTGAAGATTTTATGTCGCAGGGGATTGTTTTTTACCTGAACTACTCGACCGGCAGTACCCTCGCTCTGAAAAAGGATTTTGAGGAGGAGAAAATGCCGGTTCTGCCGGCCTCTTTCCATGCCGGCAACCTGGTCGATTCCAACTACATCTTTCTGCCTATCGCCTCCTATTCTGCCCAGGCGATCGGCCTGGCCGAGTATCTCGTGAAAAACCACCAGGGGGGCGTGCCGAAGGTTGCCATCTTTATCCATCCTTCCGCCTTTGGCCGCGGTCCCGTCGAGGATCTGCAGAAGGCAGTCGCCGCCGGTCTGAAAATGGAGATTGTCGAAGTGGTCGAGCACGGCAAGGATCTCGATAATACCGCCATGCTCCAGCGGCTGCTGAGCAAAGGGGTGCAGTACGTGATCAGCCAGACGGTTCAGTCGCCGGTGGCAACGATGCTGAAAGATGCCAGCAGTCTCGGGTTGACGGCAAAATCCTTCGGCGAACCCGGTAAAATCACCTTCCTCGGCTGCCACTATACCGGCGGCAACGATCTGATTGCCCTCTCCGGACCGGCCGCGGAGAACTTCTATTGGACCACTTCCTACATTGTCACCAATGAACCAAGTCCGGGGGCGACCGCCCAACTGGAGCTGGCAAAAAAATACAATCGGGATGAAAAGGCTGCAAATTCGCATAACTATGCCAACGGCATGATGGTCGCGCAGGTCGCCACCGAAGTCATCAAGCGGGCCAAGGCCAAAGGCAAGGAGATCACCAAGGAGACACTGTTCGAAGAACTGCTGGCCATGAACGGCGACAAAGCCTTTTCTCCCGGGACTACCGTCGGACCGGTGACCTACTCCAAAACCGACCATGCCGGGGTCGATACCCTGCAACTTTATATCGTCAAAGGCGGCGTTTTCAAGTCAACCGGCACCCCCTTTATCCCGGAATATACGGCCAAGATTAAGTGACTTGGTTTAAGCCGCGGGAAAGGGGACATCCGACGTTAAAGGTCATTCATAGGCAGGATATGGGAAAAGAGCCGTTTTATGGAAAAAGAAAAAGCTGAGCACCAACTGGAAGTCAACAACATCGAGGTGGTGTATAATGACATAGTTCAGGTGCTGCGCGGGGTCAGCCTGAAGGTACCGGAGGGGAGTATTGTCGCCCTGCTTGGCACCAACGGGGCGGGAAAGACCACGACCCTGCGGGCCATCAGCGGGCTGCTGAAACCGGAGAACGGCTTTATCCGGGAAGGGTATATTAAATTCTGCTATACCGATATTACCAATATGCTGGGCACCGATGTCGTGAAACTCGGGGCGGTGATGGTGCCGGAAGGACGTCGGGTGTTCAAACATCTGTCGGTGGATGAAAATATCCGCGTCGGCTCCATCACCAGGCGCGATGGCGCCCAGAAAATCCGCGACGATCATACCCTGATGTATGCCCATTTCCCAAGGCTTGCCAATATCACCCACCGGATGGCCGGCTACTGCTCCGGCGGTGAACAGCAGATGATCGCCATCGCCCGGGCCTTGATGGCCTCGCCGCGCATGCTCATGCTCGATGAGCCGTCCCTCGGGCTCGCGCCCCTGCTCGTTAAGGAAATTTTCGCGAATATCCAGTTGATCAATAAAGAGATGAACACCACCATCCTCGTTGTCGAGCAAAACGCCAAGATTGCCTTGGCCATCTCCGATTATGCCTATATCATGGAATCCGGGAAGATTGTCCTGGAAGGTCCCTCGAAAGAGCTCCAGGAAAATCCGGATGTCAAGGAGTTCTATTTGGGGATAACCCAGGGCGGCGGAAGAAAATCGTTCAAGGAAGTGAAATCCTACAAGAGGCGCAAACGCTGGATGTAAAGTAAATATCCTGGAAAGAGGAGCAAGCGATGAAGTTTTTGGTGGGCTATAACGGTTCCGCCGAGGCTCAGGCCGCCCTCGCCCTGGCGACGAGCCACGCGGAAATATTTGGGGCCAAAATTTTCATAATTGCCTCAATGGGCGGCGGCCGCGGTGAAAAACCCGAGGAAATCAGCAAGGCGGCCCAGACGCTGGCGGTCGCCGAAGAGTTTGTCAAGGACAGGGGGATAGCCTGCGAGACCGGCCAACTGGCCCGCGGCTTGTCCCCCGGGGAAGATCTGGTGAGTTTTGCCGAGGAACATGAGATCGACCAGATTTTTGTCGGTGTCGAGAAAAAATCGCGCACCCAAAAGATCATTCTCGGTTCGACCGCCCAGTACATCATTCTTAAGGCACCCTGTCCGGTGGTAAGCGTCAAGAGGTTTGCCTGAGGGTTTGGTCCGTTACAGTCTTCGCCCCTTTTCCGCCGTCCGGCCGAGCCTTCTTATCCTGGCTTACCGGGGCGGGCGAGGGAAGCAGCAACAGGGGTAGGCCCAAAAAGCCGAGGGAAGGTCGGTGGAAGGGCTGCTCGAGGGTAATGGGGATGATTGGCGAAATTGGAAGAAGCGGAATCCGGATACCGAACCTGAGTGATTACCGCGGAGATTCTTGGGGGGACTACCTACATGGGACTATATGATTTTTCTTTCTATGATCTGATCAACCGCAATGCCGTTGCGTTTGGCGATCGCGTCTGCTGGCAGGAGATCGACGATGGCCGGCAGGTGAGTTTCGCGGAGTATAAAAGGCAGGTCGACCGCCTGGCAGTTGGTCTCGCCGGTGCCGGAATCGAAAAGGGCGATCGCCTCGGCGTGGTCGGTAAGAACAGCTTCGAATTTTTTCTGGTGTACGGGGCGGCGGCTGCCCTTGGTGCCATCGTCTTGCCCGTCAATTGGCGTCTTTCGGCCGACGAGATGGCTTTCAACCTCAATGACTGCCAGGCCAAAATCGCCTTTGTCGATGGCGAATTCCAGGCGGCGCTGGCGGCCAGGCGTGAAAAACTGCCATCGATTGCCGCCATCTACAATCTCAAAGCCGATGGCGGCGACGCCCTGGGCTTTGCCTCGCTGTTTGGCGACTCCGGCCGGCTGCTTCCGGCCGAGGTGGCCGGCACCGACGGCTTCGTGATTATCCATACCGCGGCAGTCGCCGGTCGGCCGCGCGGCGCCCTGCTCAGTCACGGCAATATTCTTCTGGCCGATATGCATTTTAATTATTATCTGGGGCTTACTCCCCGCGATGTGCATCTGAACCTGCTGCCGCTCTTTCACGTCGCCGGCCTCTTTATGGCGACCAGCTCCTTTCATGCCGGGGCGGTAAATCTGAATATCAGCAAATTCGAGGCTAAAAGTGCGGCGAGGCTGGTCAAGGACAAAGGGGTGAGTCTCTTTTTTGATTTCCCGCCGATTCTTGATTCCTTGTTGAAGGCGGCAAAGGAGGACAACCTTGATATCAGCTCGCTGAGAGCGGTGGTGGGGCTTGGCACTTCCGCAACCATTGAACAATACCAGGCCATGTCCGGGGGATGGTATTATGCCATGTATGGCCAGACCGAGACCTCGTGCCTAACCACCATGGGGAGATATAACGACCGGCCAGGTTCGGCCGGCAAGGCGGTATTGCTCGCCGATGTGCGGTTGGTCGACGACCAGGACCGACCGGTGGCGCCCGGGGCGGTCGGCGAAATAACCGTCAAAGGGCCGACGGTGTTTCACGGCTATTGGGGCCTGCCGGAAGATAACAGTTACACCTTTCGTTACGGCTGGCACCATACCGGCGATCTAGGACGGTTCGACGGCGACGGTTACCTTTTTTACGCCGGTCGCAAAGCGGAAAAGGAACTGATCAAGCCGGGCGGAGAGAACGTTTACCCTGCGGAGGTCGAGAAGATCATTCTCCAGCATCCGGCGGTGGCGCAGACCGTGGTCATCGGGGTGCCGGATCCGAAATGGAAAGAGGGGATCAAAGCGGTTTGCCGGCTGCACGAGGGTAAAAACGTCACCGCGGCGGAGTTGATCCGCTTTGTCGGGGAGCGCATCGCCAGTTTCAAAAAGCCTCAATATGTCCAATTCGTCGAGGAACTGCCGCAAAAAAGCGACGGGTCCCTGAACCGCGAGGCGGTGAAATCGTTATACGGCAAGGCCTGATTTCGACACTCGACGGAGGAGACTTTCTCGAAATGCTTTTCGGCGCCGTGTTGCGCCCCCGCTTCTCAAGCAACACGGGCCCAAAAGCGCTTTGTCCGGTACATCGGCCCTTAACCGCGGGTGTTTTGATTTTTTGCATCGGCCGGCCGCCGTTTTGACCTTCCATGGTCCGGCAACCCCGGCAAGATGTGTATTTAGAGCGCCCATTCCTGTTGACAACCACCGAAAATCTGTCTATATCTCTGCATCAATTTTTTCCTTTTGGTATCCTTGGAGAATTTTCTCCATCTTTTTGCCAACAAATCTTCGTCCAAGGACGTATCTTCCGCAAAGGGGCACAAAAAAAGCGTGCCTCTGGTCGGGCTTTCGAAGAATTTGCCGCAAAAAGTCAATGGATGAGTAATAATCTAGGAAGAAGAGGTCGATGCCGAGAGAAAACGACCGGGTTCGCGACCTGGCGCTTATCGGTTTGTGGCGGGCAAAGATACCCTTTCTCACCACCCCATAACATTTGAGATATGTTTTGAAGCCTCACCTGCACCAGCCACAAGCCGCTGATCCCTGATTTTGGAGTTAAATGTATTCTCGCCGGACTCCCTCGGCGAGCTATTCAGGAACACGGGCCAGTGGTTGGAAGGGTGAGTATAATTAAATCGAAAGGACGGGACTCCATGAATGTAGATATTGAAAAGATCGGTAATCTGAGCAGAAAAATAACGGTTACCTTGCCCACCGAAACGGTTCAGGAGAAGCTGAACGAGGCCTACGATAAACTGAAAAAAGAAGTCAAATTAAAAGGCTTTCGTCGCGGCAAGGTGCCCCGGGCAGTCATCTTGAAAAATTTCAAGGCCCAGGTTGAAGGTGAAACCAGCGAGAAACTGGTTCAGGATAATTATTTTACCGCCATCGAAAAAGAGGGCGTCGACCCGATCGTTCACCCTGATATTAAAAGTATCAACTACAATGACGACGGTTCCTTCACCTTTGTTGCCGAGATAGATATTCGTCCGGAAGTGGCGCTCGGTCAGTACAAAGGGCTGGAGGTGGAAAAAGTCGAGGTCCTGGTGACCGATGAAGAGGTGCAACTCGAGCTTGAACAGAAACAGAAGACCATGGCTGCTCTTCGTTCGGCAGGCGAGAGGCCGATCCAGAACGGGGATGTGGTAATCGTCGATTTCCAGGGATATCACGACGGCGCGGCAATGCCGCAGGTAAAGAACGAAAACTACTCGGTTGATGTCGGTTCGGGTGAAATGGGAGTTGAGTTCGAAACCATGCTCATCGGCATGAACAAGGACGATGAAGGTGCCCATGAAATCGATTTCCCCGAGGTCCACCCTAACCCGATCCTGAAAGGCAAGAAAGTTCTGTTTCGCATCAAGATCAAGGATATCAAAGAGCGGGTGTTGGCTGAACTTGATGACGAATTTGCCAAAGACGCCGGGGCCGAGTTCAAAACCCTGGACGACCTCAAGGCCTCGATCAGACAACGTCTCACCAAGCAGCGCGAAGAGCGGGCCGAAGGGACCTTGACCGACAGGATCATGCAGAAGTTGCTCGCCGGCCATGAATTCGAGGTGCCGAAGCGTCTGGTCACCTTTGAGGTCGAGCAGATGATCAAGCAGACCGAACAGCAGTTTGAACAGGGCGGGATGAGTCTCGAAGCAGCCGGGCTGAGCCGGGAGAAACTGGCAGAACAGAACCGGGAACAGGCGAATAAGCGGGTCCGCGGCGATTTTATCTTAAAGAAAATTGCCGAAATCGAAGAGATAAAACTTGCCGATGAGGATATGGATCGGGGTTTCAAGCGGATCGGCGACATGTACAATATGCCCGTGGCGAAAGTGAAGGAATATTTTCAGAACCGGGACGATCTTCTGCCTTTTATGAATGAGCTGTTGAACGAAAAAATCCTCGCCTTTTTGCGGGAGCACGCGGTCATGGTAGACGCTCCCCAGGCCGGAACGCCGATGGTCGACGATCCTGCTGCGAAAAGCTGATAGAGGCGTAGAGGCGCTTGCATCCAGCGGCAAAGTTCTTATATTTGGCATATTCACGGTGGGGAGCCTCACTGCTTATGCTTAACGGATTTCGAATAATAGCGACTGTGAAAGGCTCTATGCCTTTTGCAGTCGTATCGTTTTAAGGAGTGTTATTGATGAATCTTGTGCCGATGGTGATTGAGCAGAGTCCGCGCGGTGAACGGGCGTATGACATCTACTCGCGACTGCTGAAAGAACGCATTATCTTTCTTGGTTCGGGCGTAAACGATGATGTATCCAGTGTCATTGTTGCCCAGCTGCTGTTTCTTGAGGCGGAGGATCCTGAAAAGGATATCACCTTTTACATTAATTCTCCGGGCGGGTCGGTGACTTCCGGGATGGCCATCTACGATACCATGCAGTATGTCAAGTGCGATATCGCCACGCTGTGCATGGGCCAGGCGGCCTCGATGGCGGCCTTTCTGCTCGCGGCCGGAGCCGAAGGCAAGAGGTATTCCCTGCCCAATGCCAGAATCATGATTCACCAGCCGATGGGCGGGTTTCAGGGGCAGGCAACCGATATCGATATTCAGGCGAAAGAGATCCTGCGGATGAAACACGACCTGAATCGCCTCCTTGCCCACCATACCAAGACTTCTCTCAAAAAAGTGAGTGCCGATACCGAACGCGATTTCTTCATGAGTGCCGAGGAAGCGCAGAAATACGGTATCGTTGACAAGGTGCTGACCAATCGGGAAGCGTTAGCCGAGGGGAAATAATATGGACGATGTCATAAGCAATGGACCGGACAGCTGCTGTTCATTCTGTGGCAAACATCAGGACGACGTTCATAAACTGATCGCCGGTCCGGATGTTTTTATCTGTGACGAATGCATAGAACTCTGCAACGAGATAGTGCAGGAAAAAGATGTCGGAGAAGCGGCCGAGTCTGCCAAAACCAAGCCCTTATCCCTCAAACCGATGGAGATCAAACAGTATCTCGATGATTACGTGATCGGTCAGGAATACGCTAAGAAGGTCCTCTCGGTGGCAGTTCACAACCACTACAAGCGGATCGACGCCCCGGTCGGCGATGACACCGTCGAACTGCAGAAGTCAAATATTATTCTGATTGGGCCGACCGGTTCCGGCAAAACCCTGGTCGCCCAGACCCTGGCGAGAATTTTGAACGTACCGTTCTGCATGGCCGATGCGACGACCTTGACCGAGGCCGGCTATGTCGGTGAGGATGTCGAGAATATTCTTGTCAATCTCCTCCAGGCCTCCGACTATGATATGGAAAGGGCGCAGCGGGGCATCATCTATATCGATGAAATTGATAAGATCGCCAGGAAATCGGACAGTCCTTCGCTGACCCGCGATGTGTCGGGCGAAGGGGTGCCGCAGGCCCTGTGGAAAATCATTGAGGGCACCAATGCCTCGATTCCGCCGAAAGGAGGAAGAAAGCATCCGCAGCAGGAGATGATTCAGATCGATACCACCAACATTCTCTTCATCTGCGGCGGGGCCTTTGTCGGCCTGGACAGCGTGGTAAGCCGTCGCCAGGGTGCCAAATCCATCGGTTTCGGCGCCAAGGTCACCAGCGATGAAAAAAAGAAAATCGGCGACCTGCTCCGGGCGGTGCAACCGGAAGATCTGTTGAAATTCGGTCTCATCCCGGAACTGGTCGGCCGCTTGCCGGTCATCGCCACTATGGATGAACTGGTTGAGGACGATCTCATCCGCATTCTCAAGGAACCGAAGAACGCCCTCACCAAGCAGTACCAGAAACTTTTTGAATTTGACGGAATCAGTCTCAGGTTCACCGAAGGCGCCTTGGTGGCCATTGCCCGCAAGGCCCTGAAGAGAAAATCCGGGGCCCGTGGCCTCCGCTCAGTCATGGAAGAGGCGATGCTCGAAGTGATGTATGATCTGCCCTCGAAAAAAGGCGTACAGGAATGTGTCATCAGTGAACAGGTGATTACCCAGGGCGATTATCCGGTGGTGCTGTACCATAACGTTGCCGACGAAAAGCTCAAAATCGCTTGAGGACGTACCCTTTTTCAACTCTCACGGACTATCAAAAGGAGATTTTGTGACCAAGCTCTACCCCTTGATGCCTCTTCGCGACCTGGTGATTTTCCCCCATATGGTGGCACCATTGGTCGTGGGCAGGAAAAAATCTATCCAAGCGCTCGAGGATGCGCTGGAGAAGAAGACCGATATTCTTCTGGTGACCCAGAAGAAGGCGGCCGTCGATGATCCGGATGGCGACGACCTTTATGCCTTCGGCACCCTGGCGACGGTAATGCAGTTGCTGCGGCTGCCCGATGGGACGATAAAGGCGCTCGTTGAAGGAAAGTCCCGGGCCAAAATCATCTCCTACGTGCCCAATGACAATTTCCTGCAGGCCGAGGTCGAAGAGCGCGGCGAAGTTTCCGAACAGAGCGCGGCGCTTCTGGCCTACGAGCGGGAACTGCGGAAATATTTCGATGAATTTGCCACATCCAATAAAAAGATCGGCAGAGAGGTCCTGACTTCGATCAAGGCCATCGAAAACCCCTTCAAACTGCTCAACGTCATCTGCGCGCACCTGCCCTTAAGAAGCGAGGACAAACAGACAATCCTCGAGACGGAACCGCTTACCTCCCGGATGGAGAAGGTCCTGGAAATTCTCAACCGGGAAATCGAACTGGCGGAGATCGAAAAGACCATCAACGCCAAAGTCAAGATGCGCATGGGCAAGACCCAGAGAGATTATTATCTTGGCGAAAAGGTGAAGGAAATTCAAACCGAGATCGGCCAGAATGCCGATGGCCTGGACGAACTCGGCGAACTCGAGCAGACCATCAAGAACAAAGAAATGCCGGCGCTGGCCAAAGAAAAGGCCCTCAAGGAATTCAAAAAGCTCCGGAGCATGCCGCCGATGTCGGCGGAAACAACGGTGGTCCGCAACTATATCGATTGCATCGTCAATCTGCCCTGGGACAAGAAGAGCAAATCGCGGATCGATATCAATAAGGCGGAGAAGATTCTTGACGAGGATCATTTCGGTCTGGCCAAGCCCAAAGAGCGCATCCTCGAGTACCTCGCCGTCCAGAGCCAGGTGAAAAAGATCAAAGGCCCGATCCTCTGTCTGGTCGGTCCGCCGGGAGTCGGCAAGACTTCGATCTGTCAATCGATTGCCAGGGCGATGGGCCGTAAATTCGCCCGCCTGTCCCTTGGCGGGGTGCGTGATGAGGCGGAGATCAGGGGACATCGGCGCACCTATATCGGGGCCATGCCGGGCAAGATCATTCAGTCGATGCAGAAGGTCGATGTCGCCAATCCGGTTTTCTGTCTCGATGAAGTTGACAAAATGTCGATGGATTTCCGTGGCGATCCCTCTTCCGCCCTGCTCGAGGTTCTCGATCCGGAGCAGAATGTCGCCTTCAATGACCATTATCTCGACATCGATTACGATCTCTCCGAGGTGTTTTTTATTACCACCGCCAATAATCTGCACGGCATCCCCATTCCCCTCCAGGATCGCATGGAGATCATCCAGATCAATGGCTACACCGAGGAAGACAAACTGCGGATTGCCGACGGCTATCTGATTCCCAAACAACTTACCCAGAATGGCTTCAAGCGCAATGATATCCAGTTGACGGACGGGGCAATCCTCGAGATCATCCGCCTCTACACCCGCGAGGCGGGGGTGCGCAATCTCGAACGGATCATCGCTTCCCTCTGCCGGAAAATCGCGCGGGAGCGCTTAAAGAAAAAGATCAAAGGCCGGAAATACCGGGTCAGTGCCCAGTCGGTCCTGCATTTTCTCGGAACGCCCAAATATCGCTACGGCCTGGCCGAAGAAAACGATGAAATTGGGTTGTCGACCGGGCTTGCCTGGACCGAGGTCGGCGGCGAATTGCTGCAGATCGAGGTAACCCTCATGCCCGGGGCCGGCAAGCTCATCATCACCGGCAAGCTCGGTGATGTCATGCAGGAATCGGCCCAGGCGGCGCTCAGCTATGTCCGTTCCCGGGCCAAGATCCTCGGCCTCGAAGACGACTTTTATCAAAAACTCGATATCCATATTCATGTGCCGGAAGGGGCGATCCCGAAAGACGGACCCTCGGCCGGAATCACCATGGCCACCTCGCTGGTTTCGGCGCTTACCAAGGTGCCGGTCCGGCATAATCTCGCCATGACCGGGGAGATCACCCTGCGCGGCAGAGTCCTGCCGATCGGCGGGTTGACCGAGAAACTCCTCGCCGCCAAGAGAGGCAATATCACCCACGTCCTCATTCCCAGGGACAACGAGAGGGATCTCAACGATGTGCCGGCGAAGATTCGCAAATCTCTCAAGATCGACACGGTCAATCACATGGACGATGTGCTCGGTCAGGCCTTGGTGACAACACCGGGCCAATCCCTCTTAGCAAAGCAGCAATGAATTGCAGTCTAAGGTGAATCTGGAATATTGTCGGATGCTTATCCGATTCGATGTTTTTCCTTGACGGACCAGGGTGAAGCTGGTAAATAG
>JBBRGP010000051.1:0-11893 GCA_038224105.1 Desulfobulbales bacterium
CCTACCTTGATTTGGCTCTCTACCGCTCTCTGCTGACCCAGATTGGTGGTGTGGTCTACGACACGAACCTGCACCACAGAGGGGAGTCTCTGCTGCACCCGGACCTGCCCGTTATTATTCGCGAAGCGCGTCAGGCCGGCATTGCCACCCGGTTGCATACCAATGCCACCCTCCTGGACGATGATACTGGCCTGGCCCTGCTGGATGCCGGCCTGGACTTGATCTCCTTTTCCTTTGACGGCTTCACCCCCGATACCTACGCCTCGATTCGCCGGGGAGCGGATTTTCACCGTACCCTCGCCAATATTGAGGGGTTCCTGCGCTTAAAACGAGAGCGGGGCAAGGCATTTCCTTTGACCATCTTCGAGACCATAGGTTTTGATGTGGTGGTGAAAGCGGAGGAGAATGCGGCCCGCGAGGCAATGAAGACGAGGTTACTGGCACTGGGACTCGACAAGTTCATCGTTAAAGCTCCTCATAACTGGGGCGGTGTCCTAGCTGACGGAGGAGGCGAACGCCGGTCCTTCACCCCCTGCACATTTCCCTGGTTTGCCCTGGTCGTGTTTGCCGACGGTACAGTCACCCCGTGCCCGCAGGACTTTTACGGCAAGCTTAAAGTTGGCGACCTGAATCACCAGACGCTGGATGAGATCTGGAACGGCCAGCCACTGCAAGACCTACGCCGCCGCATGGCTTCCGGCAAGGTTGAAGGGCTTGATCCATGTGCGGGCTGCGACCAGATCCGCCGGCCGACCCTGTTTGGCATTCCCACCCCCAATCTCCGTACATTCATCAAGGAAACCCTGGGCGGCTACCGCCTGTTGCCGCGTCTGCTAGGGAAACGCGAGGGCAGCGGTCTCTAGCCTTACCGGCACCGAGCAGCAATCTGCACCTCGTATTTCCCTGTTCACCAAAGCCTCGTGTATCTTCCGGCAATGGCAGAGGATTGCTCGTACACCTCACAATCCTCCTGGACCTTACTCGTTGCGCCTCTTCCGGATTAACAGCAAACCGAGCGTTAGCCCTGAAGTGATGAGAGCAGCCAGGGCGAGTTGCATCGGCACAGAGAGTCTGAGGAGGACGAAACTCAAGGCGAGCAAGGGGTATAAGGACGTTCTGACGACGCTTTTCACTCCTTGATGATGACTGATGAAGTTGGCCACGGGAGGGGAACGACGGTAATATTCGGCCACGAACCACCGGCCGGCAGCATTGGTTAAGAGGAATTTGTCACGTAACTCCTTCAGAAGCATGACATGTTTTTCAACCGGCGAACCAAAGGCAGCAGTTGCGATGAAGCAACCGCCGCCTCCGCCACTGCCGCTGCTGGCTGAGCTTACTGCGCCGGACGATGAAATCATCGAGGCGATAGCAGAGTACCAGGTCTCGGCGATGATCTGGTAACCGGCATCGTTGGGATGAAGCCCGTCGGCGCTGACACTCCCCCAGACCGGCAGGACCGCCGCGTACTGGTCTGCCAATTTGGCCCCGGCGCTGGCGGCCAGAGCCTGGATCATCGGGTTCCATGATCCGGGGATTAAAGTCTCCGAGCCGTTTCTGGCGCTCGGCGTCAGGGTCGCCAGTACCGGGGTAACACCGGCAGCCTTGCATTTATTGATCATCGCCTCCAGGTTGAATCTGGTGGTTTCGGCCGAGATCCCGCTGCTGGCGTCGTTGGTACCTTCCATTATCAGAACGATGTTGGCGGAAAAGGAGGCGAGTACCGAATCGAAGCGCGATAACCCTTGCGGTGTTTGTTCTGCGCCTATGCCTTGATTGACGACGATGGAAGGCTTTCCGTTATTGCTCAGAAGGCTTGCGAGCTTGGGAGGGTAGCCGCCCGAGTCGCTTCCCTGCCCGACAGTAATACTGTCTCCGAAGGCCGTGATATTGGCGGCGTTGGCAATGCTGGCCAAAGTAAGCGATACGGCCCAGGCCAGCGCGATGAAGAAGAATGTTCCGATCTTGTCAAAGTGTATTCTGGTTGCCACGTTCAATCCAATGTCATTAACTTTAAAACTCAAAAGTCCTGCTCAAATTTGGGACACAAGCTGGTTTCCAAATCTTGTGCCAATATTATTTAACATATTCAGAAAATCGTCTTTTCCCAAGATTTTCTCGAACGAAACCGTCATCAAAAACCAGATTTCAGTCGCAATAGGAAACTGCCGCTCCCAACACTCATCCTGTATTTCTATAACCTGATTGCAACAACAAGATTTCACAAAAATAAATGTTACTAAACTACAAACCCATCCTTTAAGTTAATGACATTGAGTCTCAATCTGGACCGGCCCGGCCGGTCCACGTCCTTTTTCCAACCCGGAGAAGTATCTCTGTCTTAAACCATGCTCCGCTCCTGATTTCAATAGATTGGCCAATAATTTTCACTGCGTCTGCTCCACCGAAAGAATTTTTGAAATCGCCGGCTCCATCGCTGGTGGCGCCCAGCCGGAGGCCGCGTCAGGTCACCAAAGGCAAATTTTCCACCCCGGTCAGCTTGACAAGAGGCCAAAACGTAAAGACTACTATCATGTAATCATCGGGCGTGTCGAGAGGTCAGGAATGACCGCCGGAACCCGCAGGGGACGAACTGTAACACCCATTGAGAAAGGAGAAAAAATGGCCAAAATCACCCTTAAAGGCAATGCCATCGCAACCGTTGGCGAGTTGCCCGCCGTCGGCGCCGCAGCGCCCGACTTCAGCCTGGTTACCACCGACCTCGGTGCCGCCAACCTCAAGGATTATCGTGGCAAGACCGTCGTGCTCAACATCTTCCCGTCGATCGACACCGGTGTCTGCGCCGCCTCCGCCCGCCGTTTCAACAGCGAGGCTGGCAACCGGACCAACACCGTGGTGCTGTGCATCTCCGCCGACCTGCCGTTTGCCCATAAACGTTTCTGTGAGGCCGAAGGGTTGAAGAATGTCATCCCGGCGTCGGTGTTCAGGTCCCCAGAATTCGGCAAAAACTACGGCCAGACCATTGCCACCGGGGTACTCGCCGGCCTGCTTGCCAGAGCCGTGGTGGTGATCAATCCGGAGGGTAAAGTCACCTACACCGAACAGGTGCCGGAAATCGGGCAAGAGCCTAATTATCAGGCGGCCCTCGCCAGCCTTTAAACACCGGCGGCCTGCCCGGTGACGGAGAGTATCGGCCGGACAAGGTTGGCAGTAAACACATTGAGAGCACTGGAGAGACCGTGAAACACTATTGTTACTACGACAGTCCGCTCGGCAGGATGCTACTGGTCGGCATCGACGGGGTGCTGGAGGAACTCCATTTCCCCAACTCCACCGAACGGCAGGAGGTTCCGGAGGATTGGCAGGACAGCGCGGCCCGCTTCAAGGAGGCGATCCGCCAGCTGCGCGAGTATTTTGCCGCTGCCCGGCAGGAGTTCGACCTGCCCATCGCCCCCCGCGGCACCCCTTTTCAGGAGCGGGTATGGCAGGAACTGCGCAGGATACCCTTTGGCGAGACCGCCAGTTACGGGGCGATTGCTGAACGGATCGGCAACCCCAAGGCCTGCCGGGCGGTGGGATTGGCCAACAGCAAGAACCCGATCCCGATCATCATTCCCTGCCACCGCATCATCGGCAAGGACGGCTCGCTGACCGGCTTCGGCGGCGGCCTGACCGTGAAACAACAGCTCCTCGACCTCGAGAGTCGCGCTATCGCTGCTTAAGGTGCGACGGGTATTTTTTTCCAGCCGCCGGTGCCGGTGAATTCTCTTGCGGCAAAGCACCAGATCAGCACTTTTTTGCCGGCCAGATACCCAGGATCCTGCTTGGCCCGCTGAAAGAGCTTGATCCGTGCCGGGTTAACCCCGGAACCGCGAACGCCGAGAAGATCGACGGCAAAGCCAAGCTCGGCGGAGAGGTGGTCGAAGAGCCCGGCCCCCTTGGCATGAAGATCGCCGCCGGCCTGAAAGACCAGGACATGGCTGTCGCCAAGGAGAAGCACCGGACTCCCGGCATCGCTTTCCACCCCTTTGCCGTCGTCTTTGCCGCTCACCACCGCCAGCTCCAGTTCCTCCTCAGGCCCCGTCCCCCCGGCCATCTGGTTAAGATCGCCGTGGATCATCGCCATCAGCTTCGACTGGCTGTAGGTTTTTTTCCCTGAGGCCGCGTACCAAGCCTCCTTTTTCACCGCCGCCGCCGCCGCTTTGGCAAAAAGAGCCAGACCGGCCCCGGAAAAATGGGTGTCGGTGCGGCAATAGAGCTCAGCCTTGTCGCGGTTTTCGAGGAGAGCCGGCAGCAGATCGATGACCTTGACCCCACGGGCCGCGAGTTGCCCGTAAAAATCCCGGTACAACTGCCGCTCGGTATCGGCCGCCGACCGCTCTATGGTTTGCGCCAGTTTGTCGGGATAGACCAGAGCCTTCGGCGGCACCGGCGTGAGGTAGAGGGTAATGCCCCGAGCGGCGAGAAGATTGCTGTATTCCTCTATAGCCGGAAGCGGGTCGGCGGTACTTTTGTCCTTGGCCAAAGAGGCCTGCCCGGCACCCTCGCCCCAAAATTTCCCGGCCCCGAGATGCTGCAGTTCCTCCTTGAAAAACAACCAGCCGTCAATGCCGCTGATGACGCTGCCGGCCCCGCTTTTCTCGACATACTGCCGGCAGATTTCCCGAAAGTCCGGGCTTGCCGCCAAACTAGCGGTGGCGAGCGCCATAGCCAGCAGCAACACATATTTAGTCCTGTTTATCATCGCTTGCTACTCCCCAATTCGGCAATTCCAGTTCTATGGATTGATCATCGAGGGGCGCCCGGCGATAGCTGCCGAACTCCCCTTCCACCGCCTCCCAGCCGGTCAGGGAAAGAGCGACCGGATCGCCCGGACGAAGGGCGGCAAGTTCGGTGAGCCGGTTATCGCGCATCCCCCAGCCGTAGACCAGCGCCTGCTTGGCCGGCAGCTCCCGCCTCTCGCCTTGCAGATCGACGAGGTGCATGGTGAGGATATTGTCCCGATAGGGCACCGCTCCAGGTTTTGGCGACCGGGAAATCGCCGCAACTACGCCGCTTATTCTGATGGTTTCACCGGCTGGTGCGACAAAAAAACTTGATTCACCAGGTTCCCCGAGCGTTATAGCAACCCGCCGCCAGTCGCCAAAGGCCAGTTCCCGTTCGGCAAACTGCCAGATCACCAGCTTTTTCCCGGCCAGGCGATCCCGGCCGCGGGCCAGCTCGCCAGCGAGCATTTCCCTGGTAACATAGGCACCGCTGTCGTTTCTGGCAAGCAGGTCGAGCGGCTCCTGGAGAAAATGGCTGAGGTGCTCGGCAAAGCCCGCGCCAAAACCCCAGCCAAGGCCTGGCGTCGAGTAGATATTGGTAAAAGAATCGCCGAGCAGCAGAATCTCGGCGCTCCGGTCCGGCTGCCAAAACTCCTGCCGGCCGGTGAGGATCTGCTGGATGTTGACTTCCTGGCCGGCAAAAAACGAACTGGGCGCGGGCAGGGTCAGCATCCGGGCAAGATCCCCCTGCCCGACCACCTTCTGCGGCTGCATCTCCAGGTCCTGACCACCCGGCAGTCCCGGTAATGCCGCCCGTACCCCGGCGGCCAGTTCTTCGGCGACCGCCTGCATCGCCCCGGGCAGCCAATGGGTGTCGGTGGCGAGATAGGCATCGCCATACTGGTCGGCATAGCGGGCAAGCACCGACCGGGCATCAAAGAGCTGCACGCCGTGGTCTCCCAGGGCCTGGACAAAGGCTGGCCACGACCGGTTGGCGAGCGGCCGGGGGACGTGCCGGGCGGAAATCGTTTCCGGCTGGATAGCCGCCTTCACCGGGATCGGCACCACCAGCAGCGCGATTCCCCGCTGTTCCAGTTGTCTGTTAAAATCGACGATCGTCACCAATGGGTCCGGCTGGATCGACTTTTCCCAAAGTTCATGGGCTTCAGTTCTTTTGCGTTGCTGCCTGGGATAAAGAAACGGCGGCCCGGTGAGATACTCCAGCGCCGGGGCGAAATGGAGCCAGCCGTCCCGGCCGGGTATCGCCTTCTCATTGCCCTGGCCAAGAAAACGGAGGAGCACGTACTGCAGGGGCGGCAGAAAGACCTGGCGCAACAGGCTCTGCTCCTCGAGACTGGTTTCCAACTGGTGGATAGCCTCAAGGATGGCATTGTTCCCCTGGTTTATCCGCGCCGCCACGGTCTGTTCCTGGCCGCTCGGGCCGGCCTTTAGCAGGGAAAAAGAAACGATTGTGCCATGCGCCCTGTCGAAGGCATACTGGCCAAGCGGCACGAGAAAAACGGCGAGAATAAAAAAAACCGCGAGAAAGACGGCAAGCCGCCGGGTGATGGCGGTTGTGCCGATTTCCGCCCGGGCGATCGCCTCTCTGCTCGGTTTATTCCCGGTCATGACCTAAAAATTGAAATAGATGAAAGGGTTATAGGACTGCATACTGAGAACCGCCACAGCAAAGGTGAACACCGTCACCACCCCGGCCACCTTGACTGGCCCCATCTGCCTGGTCCAGTCCCAGGTCTGCGGCGCCTGCCAGACGATCACCGCCGCCGCGGCCATCGCCAGGAGGGAATAGGGGGTGTAGAGCAGGCCGTCGAGGACCAGCGAACTCGCCGGTACCACCACCAGACCGAACATCGAACCAAGGTAGGCAAGGGCGGCGGGCATGGTCTCGGCCCGGAAGAACACCCAGGCGATGAGCACCAGAATGAAGGTGGCGCCAATCCGCAGGCTCCGCGGCAGCATGAAGTAAAACGGTTTTTTGCCAAGCAGCCGTTCACTGCCGAGGAGGAGGCCGTGCATCGCCCCCCAGACCACGAAATTCCAGGAGGCGCCGTGCCACAGGCCGCCGAGGAGCATGACGATGGCCAGGTTCACCGCCGTCCGGGTCGGGCCGTGGCGGTTGCCGCCAAGCGGAATGTAGAGATACTCCCGCAACCAGGTGGAAAGGGAGATATGCCAGCGCTGCCAGAACTCGGTGATCGAGGCCGAACGATACGGCGCGTCGAAGTTTTTGGCGAAGACGAAGCCGAACATCAGGCCGAGGCCAATTGCCATATCCGAATAACCGCTGAAATCAAAATAGATCTGGAAGCTGTAAGCGACAATGCCGAACCAGCTGTCCAGCCAGGACAGGGAACCGGCGGCAAAGGCGGTATCGGCGATCTTGCCGCAGGAGTTGGCGAACAGTACCTTTTTAGCCATACCGAGACTGAAAAAGGCCACCCCTCGGGCAAATTTATCAAAGGAGTGGACCCGACCCGCCAGCTGGTCGGCGACCTCCTGAAAGCGGATGATCGGTCCGGCGACAAGCTGGGGAAACATCGCGACAAAGCAGGCAAAGTCGAGAAAATTGCGGATGCAGGCGGCGTCCCGGCGGTAGACATCGATGGAATAGCTCATTGACTGGAAGGTGTAAAAGCTAATGCCGAGGGGCAGGAGAAAGCGGAGCACCGGGACCGGAGCGAAGCCGTCGACACCGAGCACGGTAAAAAGCTGATTGTAGCTTTCCAGGGCAAAGCCGGTGTATTTGAAAAATCCGAGCAGGGACAGATTGCTGCAGATCGCCACCGCCAAGGCGATCTTCCTGCGCCGCTGCTGGTCCTCGCGGGCCAGGCCGATCACCAGGCCGCAACAGTAATCGATCAGGGTGGAGACCAGCATCAGCAGGGTAAAGAGCGGATTGGACCAGCCGTAGAAGATGTAACTGACCCCGGTGAGGAGGACATTCTTGCCCCTTTTTGGCATGCAGTAGTAGGCAAGCAGGCTGAGCGGCAGGAAATAAAAGAGAAAGATATGGGAAGAAAAAACCATCGAGAAACGGATCCGGGTTGGCAATAAGGAGTTGAGAGTCAGAGTAACTGCGGGCGGCAAACGGCTCCCAGCCTATACTTTTTTGCCGGCACATTCAAGAAATTTTCGTCCTTACCTCCATTCTCCCAGCGGTTACGGGCGCTTGCCAACATTACAGACTGAGAAGCCTGAAGGTTGCGGTAAACGATGAGTAGCCGGCTGATGCCCGGTGCCTGCCCCATCCTTGGTCGCCAGGGCCAGCCACCTCGGCCGCTTTCTTCTTGTCGGAGCCATGTGTTTCTGGTAAAAAACGGCTTCTCCTCAAACCTTTCAGCGGATCCGCACCATGCACCTCCTCACCATCCTGGGAATCGCCGTGGCCCTGGCCATGGACGCCTTTGCCGTGGCCATTGCCACCGGGGTCCATCTCAAGCAGGTGAGCCTGCGTCAAACCTTTCGGCTGTCCTGGCATTTCGGCCTCTTCCAGGCGATGATGCCAGTTATCGGCTGGAGTCTCGGAACCTCCGTCCAAGGCTATATCGAGACCTATGCCCATTGGCTGGCCTTTGGCCTGCTGGCCCTGGTCGGTACCAATATGCTGAGGGAGGCGGTGGTGACCGACGAAGATGACGAAGAGGAAAAACCCCGCAAGGATGCCACCCGGGGCATGAGCCTGGTCATGCTGTCGGTGGCCACCAGCATCGATGCATTGGCGGTGGGGCTGTCGATGTCGCTGCTCCGGGTGGCGATCGTCACCCCGGCGGTCATTATCGGCATTGTCGCCGGCCTGTTCACCATCACCGGCCTGCACCTCGGCAAACAGGTCTCCCGACTCACCCGGGTAAGCACCTGGGCGGAGGTCGTCGGCGGGCTGGTGCTCTGGCTGATCGGCCTGAACATCCTGCGGGAGCGCGGGGTGTTCCACGCCTTTTTTTGAAAGTTTGACGGTGTGGCGGCCATCGCCACGGGCGGGGGACTATTGTACAGCGGGCTGGGGCAAGCGGTAGTACATTTCCAGATCGGGCTCAAAAATATCCATCATCTGCCGCTCCCCTTCCAGTTCGGGGTGGTCGGCGAATTTTTCGACAACCAGCTGGTCGGCAGGGTTTGGATCTCGATATTGCTTAATAATTTCCCGGTCGAGGATCGCCCATTCAGCCACCAGGATTCGCTCCTTGGCGTATTGCCCGGACACCACCTGGTCAACCTGGTAGGAGTTGACGACCAGGGCCCGGCGATAGGCGCCGATCGCCTCGGGTGCCGGAATCTCGGTCGTTTCATGCAGCCTTCCTTTAACGACCAGGGTCTCAGGTACTGATTCCTTGGCCACGCCCGCCGCGGCCAGGCGACTATTGCCGGCGATTTGAGAGGCTGCCAGCGGCTGATCATAGACAGCAATACCGGCCAGAATCCCGCGCACGGCACCGGCCAGGTCGCCAAAAGATAACGAGTCGATGACCGTCCCGGAGAAATCGACAGGCAGTTCCTTTTTGCCAAGGTTCCGGCCCTCGGCGAAAAGTTCCAGGCTTTTACCGTCAAGATTGACGACCAGGTGCAGGGGTTTGCCGGCAACGAGGAGTCCCGGCCATACCGCCGGGGCAGCACCGGTGGCCGAGCTCACCACAAGATCTTCACCTTGCTGCGCTATCCGCAATTGCGGCTTGCCAACCGCCGCCAAGGACAGGATCGTTCCCTGCTGAGCAGACTCCGGGGCAAAGACAAATTCGATACCTGCCCGGCCGGTTCGAGCCAGGGCGGCAGCGATCTTTTTGCCCGCCCCGCCGGTTTCACCAAAGCCGCCGCCAAGTGTCAGGCGAAAGTCGCGGGTATAGAGGGCCCGGCCGCGCAACTCGATATTACACTGATAAAAGCCCACCGGGCTTTTATCAGTCAACTGATTGGCGGCCTTCATATGCTCCCAGACGAAGACCAGATGCTCGGGCGATGCCGGCCAGTGCTCAGCCAAAGCCGGGCCGCTCTTTTGCCCGACACCTTCGGCGAGTCGGGCCTTATCGCCGCCTTCGATCCACAGGTCGGGATAAAAATCGGCCCGGCGGTTGTCGGTCACCTTGATCCAGTCTTCGACGCGTTGTGCCCGTTCGTCGAAACGGCCGATATAGATCTCAACCTTTTCGCCGCCGCCACGGATTCTGTTGCCGCCCTCGCCTTTTTCATAGGGGCCGGTGATGGCGAAAAAACGGGGATGATTGCTCCAGCGCGGGTGATAGACCTCGAAGCCGCCGATCCCCGGCGCGCCGTTAATATTCACAGTCCAATTTTTACCGCCGGCGATATCGTGGATCTGGAGATTGCGGTGCAGTCCGTCAAAGATCCACAGCAGTTTGGAGTTATCCGGGCTGAGGCTGGTCCAGCAGCCGTTGCCGAAGCGCTGCCAGCGCTTATCCTTGGTCCACAGCACGCCGCCATCCGGCCAGGGGAAAAGCCCGCCGAGTACCTGACCGTCCCGGGAGAGCTGGATGTTATCCCAGGCCAGGTTGGTCTTATCCCAGATCAACTCCTTTTTTTTCGGCTTCTCGAGACGAAAGCGCAGGAGCGGCTGTGAGGTGCCGTACTCATTTTCCGGCTTAGGCCCGGAAAAACAGTAGACCCAGGTGGTGGTGCGACGCAGCAAGAAGGTTGGTTTGGAGTCCTCCCAGACCGCCACCGCCACCCCTTCGCCAAGCTCGCGGACCTTGCCGGAGTCCCAGTCGAGCAGGTACATCCGTCGTGTCAGGCGGTTGCTGAAAATGACCTGGCTCCCATCGGGGGTGATGAGCGGCTTGAAATAATTGCCGACAGCCGGGAGCAGCGGTCGCTCGCCCCGGCCATCCTTCGAGTCATAGCCATAGAGCATTAGGTGCTGACCATTCGCCAGGGAGTCCGAACCGTTGCCATGATCCTGCAGCCACACCAGCCGGCTATGACTGCCGATCCATGCACCGATCCGGTCGCCGTCTCCTCCAAAGCCACAGGCCGGGCTGGCCAAGATCCCCGTCAGCAACAGCAGCAGCAGCACCGGCAATATCCTTTTACAATATCTCATCGGTCATTGTCCCCCTGTTGTCATCATTTTCTCCACGGATGCGCAGAACCCGCGCCGGAACTCCGGCGACCACAGCGTAATCGGGGACATCTTTGGTCACCACCGAACCGGCCCCGACGATCACCCCTTCACCGAGTTTTACCCCGTCCAGGAGAATCGCCCCGGCGCCGATCCAACTCTTTGCTCCGACCACCAACGGGCCCCGCGAATAACCGCCCTGGTCCATGATCGGCAGGTCGAGGCGAGCGTGGTAATAGCGCCCGCCGCCAAAATAGCAGTTACCCGCGATAAGCGTCGCCGCCCCGATCGTTATCCCGCCAACGGAGGAAAAGAGACAGTTGCAGCCGACTTCGACCCGCTCGCCGATGGTGACAGGGCCGGTCTTCGCCTGAACGACGCAGTTTCGCGACAGAATTACCCGATCGCCCAGATGCATCTCGCTGGTGCCGCTGCCGCTGGCGTCGAGGAAGACATAATCATCGACGGCGACGCTGGCACCAAGGGTGATTCGTGAGGGATGCCGCAATATCAGGCCGCGCCCGAGGATGAGCCCGGGGCCGACTGACCGGAAGAGATACCTGGCCGCCGATTTACGGACGATATAACCGAGGGCACCGCCGAGGTTGGCGAAAAACAAGGTGAAACACTCATAAAAGATGAGCCGTAAAAAAGAGAGCTCGCCGGCCGCCTTCATTTTGTATCTGGCAAAGGCCGACCCGCCGCGGCCATAGAGCTGTTCGGAGAGAGGAACTTTGTAGATTTTTGATTCGTAGTCTGCCATCTCACATTACCTGTTGACCGAGAAAACTCAGGTTTGAGGGTTAGGGGGTGAGGCTCGTCCGTTACAACAGGACGACCCGGGGGATCCGCAGCAACCCCTCGAAGATAAAATCATAAACCGCCAGGGAGAACATCGGGGTTAAAGCAAGAAGCAATAATCGCTGATTCACCGCCGCGTAATTCCATCCATAGAGAATGCCGAACATCGGGATGATGGGGAAAAGATAGCGCCCCTGAGCCTGAAAATCGAGGGTCCACGAATGATACAGGGACACTCCGATCAAGCCAGCGGAGAGGCCGAGGGCCGCCACCGCCA
>JBBRGP010000052.1:0-11815 GCA_038224105.1 Desulfobulbales bacterium
GATGCGATCCAAACGGCTACGCGGGCATCGCCTGGAGCATCGGCGGGGTCCACGACCGCCCCTGGGTGGAAAGATCGATGTCGAAACCCAGGAAGACCTCGGCAGCCTGGAAGAGTATGTGCGTCGCCATAACTTCCTGCCGTTTATGGTGGAAAATTATCTCAAGCCTATGGCGGCGGCTATCTGGTCAACCCCGACCGCTGAAGTGACGGTCTTCCCGGCCCGCGCCTTTCTCCGCTTTTTCAGAAATCACGGCCTGCTCGATCTGTTGAACCGTCCGGCCTGGCGCACGGTTGCCGATGGCAGCAGCAGCTACGTCAAGGCCTTCAAGGCATCGTTCACCGGAACCATTCGCCTTGACACCACGATTCACCGCATTCTCCGCAGCGAGAGTGGCGTGCAGCTTGAGTTTTCCGACCAGCCCATGCAGAGTTTTAACCAGGTGGTAATCGCCACCCACGCCGACCAGGCCCTGCGCCTCCTCGGCGACCCGACAGCGGACGAGACCCGCCTCCTCAGCCCCTGGCAGTATGAAGAAAACCACACAGTCCTGCACACCGACCTGAGCGTCCTGCCGCCCATGCGCCGGGCCTGGTCCTGCTGGAATTTCCGCCAGGAGGGCAGCGGCACCAAGGCTCAACCTGCTTATGTCACCTACGCCATGAATATCCTCCAAGGCTTCATCGCCGAAAAACAATATCTGGTGACCCTGAATCGCCCCGGAGCCTATGACGAGAAGGAGGTGATCGCCCGCATGGTGTACCATCATCCGACCTATAGCACGGCCTCTATGGCCACTCAGGCCACCCTGCCAACTTTGAACGGGGTGAGAAACACCTGGTTCTGCGGCAGCTATTTCGGCTACGGTTTTCATGAGGATGCGGTGCGCTCTAGTTACAATGCTATAACTCAGTTGCAAAGTAATAAAAGTTGAGGCTCTCCTTGAACACTGGCAGAAGGTGCAATCTTTCCGAGCTGATTACGGCATTTGGTCAGGAAGGAGACTTTTGGCCAAGCTTACAAGAACTGGCGGGGGGAGATATTCAAGCATTTGACACCCTGAATTTGATAGTCTGTGGCTGAGGTTTTTCCCACCACAAGGGACCTCATCTGCCATTTTCATTTCCTGCGCGACATCGGCAAGGACTTCCTTGATCCGGCCTACGATGAACTCAGAAAGCGCCTTCGCAGCCACGCTATGACCTCACGGCTACGCGCCCTGGTGCGTAATATGCGAAGCCGTATTTGCGGGTATGGCGAAGCTGCGACTGCGCTTATCAACCACCCAACTCTGCCCGAACAGATGGTTCAATTATTCACCACGCGTACCTGGAGCAGAGCAAATCCAACTGAATTTTGTGGCAACAGGAAATTTTTTATTAAAATACGATTCATTTGCATTGTCTGAAAGAAAATTTTATATGTTCTAATTGCTTGCCAGGTCGACTTCAATGAGTCGCATGTATAAATTGAATTCATAATCGAAAGCAAACAAATGGCCATCATAAAAAAAACAAAACAAATAAAACTCTACAGCCTTTCAACTTGTGCCTACTGCCAAGTAACCCGAGTTGCTCCTTTCCCACCATTATTATTGACGGGCAAACCATTATCGGATTCAAGGTACAGGAGATCAAAGATGCCATCGGTGTGCGCACCAAGGTGGACGACCTCCATGACATGCTCAAGAAGGTACAGGAGCCTGAAAGCTATTTCTTTAACCGTGACCGGGAACGGACCTTCGATCTCCTCCGCGGCCTGCTGACCAACAAGAAACGCTACGGCTATATGTGCTGCCCCTGTGAGTATAGAGCGGCGGATCTTGAAGAATTCGGTGCTTGCTACTGTCAGCCTTATGTGCTCCAGGAGTGGAACGAGGAGCGCATTCCTCATGTTCTTGTGCCGGAGCGAAGACCAGCGGATCGGTATTTATTGCCAAAAAAATCAAAGATAAAGAAAGAAGACATGACTGAAGAAGAAAAAGCTAAATGCTTGGATCTGAATACAGTGCTGGAAGACAGCTGGTAAAAAGTCAATGTTTTTCCATGCAAAGACAACTTCGGGCTATTGGCTGACTGGTTCGGGAGGGGGCAACTGTTGCCGAGTGGCCACAGCCATGACTCCCGACCATAGCAGCGACCAGACCACGGCCAGGAACACCAGCGAAGGCAGAAGTGGCCAGTGGAAGGTTGCCGCCCCGAGACGGACTCCGGCCCAATAGGCCATCGGCCCGCCAAGTAGCCCAAAAAGCGCCGACAGCAGCAATCTCTTTTTCATCCACGCCAGACTATGATGCGGCAGGGAGGCGAGAGCCGCCCAGATCACCGCCAGCCATAAAGGGATGGGAAATCCCGTCGACCTGAAGCTGAAAAAGCCGATGCCCTGGAGAACGCCGTCAAGGCACACCCCGATTGCCAGCAGCAAGGCAATCATCTGCAGGTCCGCACGCCGCTTATGTGAAAGTAGAATGTTCAACGCTAGAAATGGTAATGCGAAAAGTGCCCCGGCATTCCCACCAAGGACGCAGAGAAACCAGATCACCTGGTTGATGGCAACATTGACAAACGGGTTCATTGATCCACCGTGTCTACCCTGTTTCCCGGTCGAGTTGCCACCAGGTGAACAACACTGATCGAGCGCTCCTGAAAACCACCTTCGCAATAGCACAGGTAAAACTCCCACAGCCTTCTGAAACGCTCGTCGTAGCCATGCTCCCGAAGGGATGGAAAGGCCTTGGTAAACCGCTTCCGCCAATCGCGTAAGGTCCTTGCGTAATCAAGTCCGAAATCATCGAGGCGCCGAACCACCAAATCGGTCTTTTCGGTGAGCAGATTGACCATCCGGGTCACTGATGGGACATGTCCGCCAGGAAATATATGGCGTTGGATGAAGTCGACTGATCGGGCGTATTGCTCATATTTGTTGTCGCGTATGGTGATAGACTGCAGCAGCATGGTGCCGTTTTCGGCAAGTAATTCCCCACATTTCTTGAAAAATGTCGGCAGGTATTTTTTGCCCACTGCCTCGACCATCTCAATACTCACCAACTTATCAAAGCTGCCGTGCATATCCCGATAATCGCTCTGCAAGAGAGTAATCCGGTCCTCGAGACCGGCTGCGGCAATGCGCAGCTTCGCTTCTTGGTATTGGGCGTCGGAGATGGTTGTGGTGGTGACATGGCAGCCATAGTTGCGAGCGGCGTGGATGGCAAAACCGCCCCAGCCCGAGCCTATTTCGATAACCCGGTCGGTTGCCTGCAGACGGAGCTTCTTGCAGATAGTCTCCAGTTTATGCAGCGATGCCTCTTCAAGACTGCTAGATTCACTTGGGTATATGGCCGAAGAATACATCAAGGTCGGATCAAGGAAGGATCGGTACATCTCGTTACCCAGATCATAATGGGCAAGGATATTACGCTTTGAGCCCTTCCGGGAATTCTGCTTGAGTGCGTGGCCGCACATTCGGAAAAGTTGCAAAAACCAACCCAGTCCACGTTCCATGCGATCAAGCAGATCCATGTTCAGCACCATAATCCGCGCCAGGACTGCGAGATCATCGACATCCCAGAGATGATCGATATATGCCTCACCGGCACCGATTGAACCACCGAACAGCACCTGCCTGTAAAACCTGCCGTCGCGCACCGTCACCTGTGCCTTCAGGGTAGGGTCGGTACCGAAGGTCCATCGGTTTTGGCCGTCGCGAATACTAATCTGACCGAAACACAAAGCTCCAAGAAGTCTGAAAACCATTTGTTTTGCCAGTTTGTCGATCAACGTCGGACCTTTCAACGTTGCTGCATAAGTTGCTCTGGTTGCGGCATCGTTCATATTGCCTCCTTCGTATAAGAAACGTAAGGAATACCTTTGAGATAGATCTTCAATGCCTGATAGTAAATTCCACAAAAAATAAAGGCTGCCATAACCGGCTTTCTCAGCAGCAGTCGACGTACCGTCGCAAGATCCAGCGGCTTTCTGCTGAGTTGCAGGGATGCTTCAAATATTTCGCCGCGGGGGTCACTGACGTTAATGGACACCTCTATCGAATCGTCCGGTGGAATTATCCGCCATCGGTACTGCTGCTTCAGGGGGTTAAAGGGGGAAACTTGAAAGGCCTTGGCCTCAGTCATTTCATAACGGCCGTCGCCGACATGGTGGGCATACTGATGTCGCTCGTTCCACGGAGTGTTGGAAACCTCGGCAAGAAAATGTGTTAAGCTGCCGTCCTTAGCAAAGCCGTAGAAAAAATTTACAGGGCTGAAGTAGAGTCCCATGGTCCGCATGTGTATCAATCCAAACACCTGGCCGGTGACCGGTTCGCCGGTTAGCTCGGCCATACGCAGTCGCACTGCTTCGGCAAGGGGTATATTGGGATCTCCTAAATAGTCGCTCCTGACCATGCGGCTGATCGCCCATTTCCTCACTGAAAACCAGAGGCCCAGATCAGGCAGCACTTCAAGTTCGTCAAGATTCAAAAACCACATGAATAACGGATAACGGAAGCGGTGCGATTTCGGGATGCTTCGTGCATGGGCCACTTCGCCAACATAGATGGCTGCTTTCATGGCACTCCCTCCTGTTGTAATACCCTGTCTTTATTTGACCGCAAGGCCCTTTCCCGATGCCATCAGCAACCGATCTCTCAGCCTTTCGTCGATGGGTTTTATCGGCCCCAGCCAAATACCAAAATACATGTCGGCAAACTCTGCTGAAAATACCGACACCAATACCGTATCATTCAAGGCCAATGTGGTTCGCCGCTCAGGTGCGTTATAGCAGAGAGTATAATGATCGCCCTTTTGCACATCCTGATAGGCACCATGCAGATTATCGATTTCGCTTCGATGTTCAGCTATTTTTTCCGGAGAATGTTGACGGGATAAAATAGTTTCAGCACCAAGTATAAAGTCTTTGATGGTAAGTGACACATCGTATGTGAGCTGCAAACATTTGGAGGTGTCGGCGGCCATAACCCCCTGTCCGTTCAGTTGAGTATCCGCGTACAGGGCCGCATCGTAAACCTTGATAAACCCCATATACTTAACCTCGCCTTGTCCTAGCAGAGTCATACCCGAAAGAGTGGCAGAACTTGATCCGCTGTGGAAAAGAAAAATCATCGAAAATACCACTAAAGTCCGGATCATGTTTCTACCTCCCGATATTATTGAAGTCCTTCTTGAAAACAATCGTTACTTCACCAACATGAAAGCCGAATTTACTCATGGATGTGCGGCCGGTTGGAGAAACATCCAGTACAATCCGCCCGTTAATCGATACGACAAATTGTCGGGTGAGTTTCCCGTTACGATCCTGCACAACTCCCCATCCTGTTGTTGTCCCTTGAAAATATTGATACAGCAAGTGAAAGAGCTACCATTACCAAGAAACGCATATTCAATCTCCTCTCGGGTTAGTTCTATTCATGAAGCAGGGTAACAGTCAATTAAAACTAAACGGCTATTTATTAACGTACATTTTAAGCAGTGATCGTGAGGGATCAATAGTGTGTTTATAGTAATAAAATAGCAGTTAATACTATCATTTTAGAGATTGTTCCTAAAAATGTCGGGACAAAGACAAAGAGGGTGGGAAGATATTTCATGGAGTATACCGGACCCTGCGATGTCCGCCAGCCATTGCTGGCAGGCCTTTGGAGAGATCACTGGAGTTTTGGATGTCACCCCAGAGCGATCAGGCCCTTGACATGCCGGCAACAGCAGCTATTTTAACAAAGCTTTTCTTCATTGTCCCGGCTCACCCGGCGATTTCCCGGACGATCTCCGGCAATCGTCGGTATCAGGCCTCATGAGCCGACCCCATCCCTGTCCGTATTTGTCAGTATTGGTTTGTATTGGTTTTTTGTGTAGACAGCGGGAAATTACAAGATATTATCCGTACAGACGAGGTAATTCTAACCATCTCGGCAGGTTATGTAGGTTTTTCACCTACATTTTTTTCAGCAAATTCCCTTCGACAGTTTCAGAATTCATCCTACGTATTTTTAGGCTGGTATCCTTTCCTTATTGGCCTGCTTTACCTACGCAAAAAAAAGCATTCGGCTGATTTTCTTCTCACCCCCATTCCTCTATAGTGACTGCTATTACATGGGGAACCATCTTCTTTGTCTACCAGGCGATGGCTCCACGGTTTTCCTCGGCATGGGCAATGGCTTGTCTTGCGTCCATGAGGCGTGCCCCTGCTCCGGTTTCCATGCACCACCAGATGGGGAAAAGGTGGTTGGCGGGCGGCTACAGATGGGATACGGCCCGGTCCTTGTGCCGGGCTTCACACTTCTTACCTCACTTGTGCTGAACAAGAAAGGAGTCTTAAATGGGAGTATCAAGGCGGGATTTTCTAAAACTATCGGGCGGCACCGTTCTGGTTGCATCGCTCGGCGTGAACCTCGACCCTGCCAAGGCCTATGCCAAGGATTTGCGGATCAAGAACGCCAAGCAGACGACAACGGTCTGCCCGTACTGTTCCGTGGGATGCGGTATAATCGTCTATCAGGAGAACGGCAAGATCATCAACACCGAAGGTGACCCTGATCATCCGATCAATGAAGGAACGCTCTGTTCCAAGGGTTCTTCCGTCATCCAACTCGTCAACAACGATACCCGCGTCAGGAAACCGATGTACCGCGAACCCGGCGGGACTGCCTGGAAAGAGGTGGAATGGGACTGGGCGCTTGACCGAATTGCCCGGCTCGTCAAAGACGCCCGGGACAAAAGCTTCAAGACGGTCAGCAAGGCTAAAGTCAAAGAAAAGCAGGCCGACGGCACCGAGCTTGAGGTCGAAAAGGAATTCGTGGTCAATCGGACCGACGCCATCGCCCATTGTGGCAGCGCCGCCCTCGATAACGAGGAATGCTACATCCTCCAGAAAATGCTCCGGTCATGGGGCCTGGTGTATATAGAACACCAGGCGCGTATCTGACACAGCGCAACTGTTGCGGCTCTGGCAGAGTCGTTCGGACGCGGTGCAATGACCAACCACTGGATTGACCTGAAAAATGCCGATGTAATTTTAGTCATGGGCAGCAATCCGGCCTCGAATCATCCCATTTCCATGAAGTGGATCATGCGGGCCCGGGAAAAGGGCGCAAAACTGGTCTGCGTCGACCCGCGCTTTACGCAGACTGCCGCGAAAGCGGATCTCTACGCCCCGCTCCGTTCCGGAACGGATATCGCCTTTTTGGGCGGCATGATCAACTATATTCTGGAAAAAGACCTCTATTTCAAAGAGTACGTTGTCAACTACACCAATGCCGCGTTCCTGGTAAATCCGGACTATAAAGGGCCGGCGGACCTGGATGGCCTGTTCTCAGGGTTCAACGCCGAGAAGAAAAACTACGACAAGAAATCCTGGTCCTTCCAACTGGAGGAGAGTGGCGTAGCCATGAAGGATCCGACCCTGCAGGATCCCAACTGCGTGTTCCAACTCCTAAAGAAGCACTACTCCCGCTACACCGTAGAGAAGGTAGTGGACATCACCGGCACGCCCGAGGACAAACTGCTGGCGGTGTATGAGATCTTTGGGTCGACCGGCAAACCCGACCGGGTCGGGACCGAGTGTTACGCCATGGGCTGGACCCAGCACACCGTCGGCACCCAGAACATCCGGGCCATGACCATCATCCAGGTACTGCTCGGCAACATGGGCATGGCCGGCGGCGGTATCAACGCCA
This sequence comes from Desulfobulbales bacterium, assembly GCA_038224105.1. Classification (GTDB taxonomy): domain Bacteria; phylum Desulfobacterota; class Desulfobulbia; order Desulfobulbales; family Desulfocapsaceae; genus Desulforhopalus_A. Next base: position 7,687 of record JBBRGP010000052.1, read on the forward strand.
TGCGCGGCGAGGCCAACGTCCAGGGTTCGACGGACTACGGTCTTTTGTTCCATATCCTGCCCGGCTACAACCCGACGCCGGTCGCGTCTCAACCCGACCTCGCCACCTACATCGACAAGAACACCCCAAAAACCAAGGAACCGCGCAGCGTCAACTGGTGGTCAAACCGCAACAAGTACATCACCAGCTACCTCAAAGCCATTTATGGGGAGGCAGCAACCAAGGACAACGATTTCGGTTACTCCTGGCTGCCGAAGATCGACGTCGGCCAGAACGCTTCCTGGCTGATGATCTTCGACAAGATGTTCAAGGGCGATTTTGAAGGCTTCTTCGCCTGGGGACAGAACCCGGCATGCTCGGGCGCCAACTCCAACAAGACCCGCCAGGCCATGACCAAACTCAAGTGGCTGGTCAACGTTAACCTCTTCGACAACGAAACCGGTTCCTTCTGGCGTGGACCCGGTATGAACCCCAAGGACATTCAAACCGAGGTGTTCATGCTGCCGTGCTGCTCGTCGATGGAGAAACAGGGCAGTATTGCCAACTCCGGACGCATGGCGCAGTGGCGCTACAAGGCCGTTGATCCGATCGGCCAGTCGATGCCCGATGCCGAGATCATCAACGAGCTCTATTTCAAGGTAAAAGAACTCTACAAAAAAGAAGGCGGCGCCTACCCCGATCCGATCGTCAACCTGAGCTGGGAGTATGGGGACTGTGACGCGGCAGGGAAGGTCAAACACCTCGATATCCCCACGGTTGCCAAGGAGATCAACGGCACCTTCCTCGAAGATGTCTACGACAAGACGGCAACCCCACCCAAACTGATCGGCAAGAAAGGCGATCTGGTGACGAGCTTCCCCTCCCTGCAGGCCGACGGTTCCACCTCGTGCGGCAACTGGATCTACTGCAACTCGTATATCTTAAAGGATGGCAAGGAAGTCAACATGATGGCGAGGCGCGGCAAGGACGATCCCACCGGACTCGGCCTCTATCCAGGCTGGGCCTGGGCGTGGCCGGTCAATCGCCGGATCATCTACAATCGGGCCTCGGTAGACCCGCAGGGACAGCCCTGGGATCCGAAACGGCCGATCCTCAAATGGGATGCCGAGAAAAAGGCCTGGGCGGGCGATGTCCCCGACGGCCCGGCACCGCCAATGGGCACCGACGGTAAATTCCCCTTCATCATGAAACCGGACGGCGTCGCCTCGATTTTCGGCCCCGGCCTCGTGGAGGGTCCGTTCCCGGAGCATTACGAAGCTTTAGAATGTCCGGTTGAGGTAAACGCCATGTCCAAGCAGCGGATCAATCCGACCATCAAGATCTTCGGCGACAAGATGGATGCCTTTTTCTCCTGCGACGCACGGTATCCCTTCGTCGGCACCACCTACCGGGTGTCGGAGCACTGGCAGACCGGCTGTATGACGCGGCACTGCTCCTGGCTGTTGGAAATGCAGCCCCAGAATTTCGTGGAGTTGAGTTTCGAACTGGCCAAGGATCTGAAGCTCAGCAATGGTGAGACGGTCATCGTCTCGTCCGGCCGCGGCGAGGTAAAGGCGGTGGCGCTGGTCTCCGAACGTTTCAAGCCCTTCAAGATCTCGAACACGACGGTCCACCAGGTCGGTCTTCCCTGGCATTTCGGATGGCAGTTTCCCGAGGACGGCAGCGGCTACGACAGCGCCAACCTGCTTACGCCGAACGTGGGCGACGCGAACACAATGATACCCGAGTCGAAGGCCTTCATGGTCAACGTCCGGAAGGCATAGGGGGTGAAATATGGCAAACGATAACTCAACTAACCGCAAAGCGATCCTGGTCACTCCGGAGGCCTGCATCGGCTGCAGGGCCTGCCAGGTTGCCTGCAAGTCCTGGAACCAGTTGCCGAGCATCTCGACGAAGAACAACGGCACCTATCAGAACCCGCCGGACCTGGCGAGTGCGGCATTCAACATTATCCAGTATAACGAGGTGCCGTCGCAGGAAAATCCAGTCCGCTGGCTCTTCGTCAGCCGACGGTGCATGCACTGCGAGGAGGCGGGGTGCATGACGATCTGTCCCTCCGGCGCTTTGTACCGGACGGCGGAAGGCGCCGTGGCCTATGACCGAGACAAGTGCATCGGCTGCAAACTCTGCGTCACCGCCTGCCCGTTCGATGTCCCCCGCTACGATGCCGACAACAAGGTGACGAAATGCCACCTCTGCACCGACCGGATCGTCGCGGGCATGCTGCCGGCCTGCGTCAAGACCTGCCCGACCAGTGCGCTCAAGTTCGGGGACCGGGATGAGCTCATCAGCAATGCCAAAAAGGAAGGGTACACCACCATCTATGGGGAAAAAGACCTGAGCGGCCTGGGCTCGATCTACGCCTTCAAGGAAGAACCCAAACTTTACGGGATGAAAGAGAATCCAGCTATCCCCAGCAGCGTGGTTTTCTGGCATACCTATTTAAAACCGCTGTCGTTGATCGGTCTGGGCGGCGTCGTTGCTGCAGCGGCGATCCACTATCTGGCGATAGGCCCCCACAAGGAAAAGGAGGAGGTGTAACATGGCAGAGATGGTAAGAAAATCAAGTGTCGACGAGATCCTGAACCACTGGATCCTCGCCGGAAGCTGCATCCTGCTGATGATCACGGGATACGCCTTCCTGTTCCATATCGATGGTATTGCCGCCGTCTTCGGCGGATTCAATGCCATGAAAACGGTGCATAACTGGGGAGGAGTAGTTTTTTGCATATCACTGTTGTACTCGATGCGCCATTATCTCGTCGATGCCCTTGAATACGACGCCGACGACCTGCAATGGTTTAAAGTGGCCGGCGGGTACCTCTCCCATAAGGTCAGGGTTCCGCCGATGGGCAAATACAATCCCGGTCAGAAGCTCTACTATCTGGCCGTGGTTGGGGCCGGGATCGCCATCGCCGCCTCCGGCTTCGGCATCTGGCTGCTGAAGGATAACAACACCGTCATGCTCCTTTCGCACCTCGTCCATAACGTCGCTTTCTGCGTCTTCGTAATCGCCGTGCCGGTCCATATATACCTTGGAACGCTGGCCAATCCGGGAACCTTCCAGCTCATGGTGAGCGGCACCCTGCCGCTTGCCGACGCCAAGAAGCGATATCCCAAATGGATGAAGGCTGCCGGAAAGTTGTAACTCCAGCCAACCTGTCATGAGGAGAAAGGGGGATACCGAGGTATCCCCCTTTCCGTCTTCGTACGGGGGGCGGAAGATAAACCATGACAAAATCCGTTTCGCCCGCAAAAAAGAGGCAACGAGGTGATACTGTGACCAAAAAAATTATCTTAGGTATTGTCATCCTTCTGCTTTTCGGGATGGCGCAGGCGCAAGAGCAGAAAACCGAGATTCCGATCGGCGACTCTCCAGCCCTGGGGCCGGTTGATGCACCGGTCACGATCATTGAATTCATCGACTTCCAGTGACCCCACTGCGTGGCGGCCGGTCCGACCGTCAAACGGATACTCGAAAGCTATCCTGGCAAGATCAGGCTGGTAGTTAAAAATTATCCTTATAAATATCGCGATTTCTCAAGAATTGCCGCCGAGGCCTCGCTTGCCGCGAGGGATCAGGGCAAATATTGGGAGATGCACGACCTGCTGATCAGCCGTTCGCCAAAACTTGACCGCACCAGCCTGATCGCCTATGCTGGTGAACTGGGGCTTGATGTCAAGAAATTCACCGCTGCCATCGACGGCGGCGGCCACGCCAAGGAGATTGACGGTGATCTGAAGCTTGCCGAGACCATAGACCTCTTCAACACCCCGACCTTCTATATCAACGGCCAGCAGGTGATCGGCGAGCGCCCCTTCGAATATTTCAAAAAAATCATCGACGAGCAGTTGCATCAACCAGGTAAATAAGCCGATGAAAAAAATAGTGTGGTTCATCGTCGGAGTGCTCTGCCTGCCGGCGGCAGTCTCCGCCGGCAGGCTCGAGCCGGTCGGTGACATCCCGGTCCCGGCCCACAACCCCCAGAGTCCCGCGAAGGTTGAACTCGGCAAGAAGCTCTTCTTCGACCGCCGCCTTTCCGGCGACGGGACCATGAGCTGTTCGACCTGCCACGAGCCCAGACAGGGCTACAGCGACGGCCTCGAGATCTCGCTTAATTATCCCACG
>JBBRGP010000053.1:0-11774 GCA_038224105.1 Desulfobulbales bacterium
ACAGCACCAGGAACCCCAACAGTATTAGGATGATCACCGATCTGAACGATAACTTGCTGATCACTGATTATAGCTGGGATTATCCCGTAATTATCTATGATGTCTCGCGAAAGAGTATAAATTACAGCCGCAAAAAAGCAGGAGAACTGCGCAAACAGGCTTTGTCGGAAAGTTAAATTGTCAACGGAAGGGGCGTTCCGGGTGGCAGGAGAAACTCCAGTCGCCTACGGCTCCTTCCGTTTCTCCTGCCACCCGGAACCAACCACAGTGGTGATTACCCCATCACCCCTCTGTTTCTTAATTCAGGGTGGTCAATTTTCGGTAATCACAGGTGGTCAATTTTCGGTTGTCATTTACACCGCCGGAGCCAAAAAAGCGGCCATGGCCGAGAAGGCTGCGGTCGAGAGGGCAACCGGCTACGTACTTGGCGGGGTCAGTCCCCTCGGTCAGAAAAAAAGGCTGCCGACCTTTATCGACGGATCGGCGACCGCCTTTCCGACAATCTTCGTCAGCGCCGGGCGCAGAGGCCTCGAGATAGAACTCACCGCGGGCGACCTTGCCGCCCTCACTGGCGCCGCTTTTGTCGAAATTGGCGAACAGGAGTGAGTATCCGGCAAGAGACCTTGCCGGATACTCCGTTATTCTTCCCTTTCCTGGGGAGGTGCCGCGATCTCGACGTGACCGGCTGCCCCGGCCATATGATCAACCGCGGGCGGGGCAGTAATGGTATCAATGAGTTTGGTCGGTAGTTTGGCAATGGCACTGATGATAGCCATCAGAACCGCAGCCAGATAGGGAATCGACTGGACCAGCAGAACTGTAATCCATACCAGAATATCAGGGGTTATACCCGTGGTTTCGACACTTTTCAGACGAAACAAGGCATAGGCGGCAAGCAGCAGGCCTATGGCAACCAACCCTTCTTCCCGGGCGGATTGCAAGGCAAACCAAAAGTGTCGTCCCTTGCCTTCCTTCGGTGTTCTGAAAAACGGCAGGCTTTTCGACACCATTCCAAAGAGAATCGCCTTGGAAATGGTGTGGGACAAAGAAAGTCCAGCGATAGCCGAGGCCAGGGTCTGGTTGATCGTCGCCTTCACCCGGCTGCGGTAAAGATAAAACATCTTGGCCATCTTAAAGACAAAAAATGCCAGCGGTACCGCCGACAGGATAATCATCGGCGGGTCTATGTGGCGGGGAAAATGGAGCATGCCGATTGACCAGCCGAGAGCCGCCAGGGTGAATATCAGATTTATGCTGTCCGCCATCCACGGCAACCAGCCGGCGAGAAAATGGTAGCGCTGACCATAAGTCAGGCGACTCTGATCTCTCCGCCGCAAGGCCTTGGCATGATGGCGCATGATCTGCACCGCGCCATAGGCCCAGCGATAACGCTGTTTCTTGAAGTCGATAAAAGTGTCGGGCATTACGCCACGACCATAGGTTTTGGCTACATAGAGCGCCTCATACCCTTTTTCGAAGATCCGCAGGCCCAATTCAGCATCCTCGGTAATGCACCATTCGGCCCAGCCGCCAACCTCTTCCAGCACCGATTTTCGGACCATGGTCATGGTACCGTGCTGAATGATGGCGTTACGCTCGTTGCGGGTGACCATCCCGATATAGAAAAAGCCGCGGTACTCGGCGTAACACATGGCCTTGAAAAGGTTTTCACCATCGTCTCGATAATCCTGCGGAGCCTGGACAATGGCTACCGATGGCTTGAAGAACTGAGGGACCAGATCGCGCAGCCAGTTGCTGGTCACCATATAATCGCTGTCGATAACCGCCACCACCGCGGCTTCCGGTGAGGTTTTCGCCAGGGCGAAGTTCAGGGCACCTGCCTTAAATCCGGCCAGAGGATTCTCATGATAGAAATGGAATCGTGGGCCGAGGGTTCGGCAGTGGGCTTCAACCGGCTGCCAGACCGCCGGATCCTTGGTGTTATTATCAATGACCACGACCTCATAGACCGGATAATCCAGAGCAGCCAGAGCATTGAGCGTTTCGATCATCATTTCCGGCGGTTCGTTGTAGGCCGGGACATGGACCGATACCATCGGCAGCATCTCTTCCTGGAGGTGAACCGTCGTAAAAGCACGCCTCCCGACATTGGTCCAGATTGCTTCGGCCCATTCATGCGCTTCTGCCAGGAGGACAATGACCACGCCGATTATGCCGCAGAGCATAAGAAAACCGATGACCATCATTGAAATGGTCAGGTATTGCTGGGTGTAACTATAGACGATCCAGACCGCTCCGGTGGCGGCGATGAAGGCGATGGAGGCGAGAAACCCTCGCCCGCGTTTCCTGAGCGTGCTGCTGTCGATAAGCAGAAGGGCAAAGGTAATGATCGCGATAACCAGGGAAATACCGGCAAGAATTCGCCACTCCGGAACCTCGACAATGGGAGAGGTGAAGGGAAACTTGGCCTGGCGTGCCGCGTCATAGACACCCCAGTAGGCACCAACCGAACCCTCGCTGGTTCTCTTCCAGGGCTGATCAAAAGCCTCCATGATGTAATAGGTGTAATTCAGCTCCTCGGCCCGCTTGATAAACCGTCGCAAAAACGTTGCCTCGTTAAAGGGCGAGGCAACCGCGGCGCGCCGGGTCCGGCCGTTGCTCGGCCAGCCAACCTCGGCAATAACTATCGGTTTTTCAGGAAAAGCTTTTTCGAGCATGGTGACATGCTCAACGACATAGTCAACCGCCAGATCGAGATGAACACCTTCCCAGTACGGCAGCATGTGGGTGGCAATAAAATCGACATGGGAAGCCAACTCCGGATGCTTGATCCAGATATGCCACGGCTCGGCGGTGCTTACCGGCACATCCACCGCCGCCCGCACCCGGTCGAGATACCCGGCGAGCTGTTCGGCGGTCATCTCACCCCGCAGCATCGATTCGTTGCCGACGATCACCCGGATAACATTGCGGTAATTTTCCTTGGCCTGGCGAATCACCGTTTCAATCTGATGTTCATTCTCCTCGAGGTTTTTGTCGAGCCAGGCGCCCAAAGTTACATTCAAACCATGTTTCTGGGCCATGGCCGGTATCTCGGAGAGGACACCTTCCACCGTATAGAGCCGTATGGCGTAGGTCTTGTCGGCGACAAGTTTCAGGTCTGACTCGATTTCCTCGACAGTGGGCAGGTTGTGTTCTATCTGATCGTTCCAAGCCTGCATCGGCGAAAAGGAAAAGCCCTGGATTCGCTTCGGCCAAGGAGGCTCTGTCTCCTGCCGGTTCAACAGTGCCCAAAAACTTATCGAAACAACTGCAATGGCTATGCAGATGAGAATATTTGCTCTCGTCATATGGAGTTATTGGACCTTTCCCGGTTTGGAAAGGCAAGCTGCTTTAAAGGGTGGGCGGCATGATCACCGCCAGTCGCGAGGGAGACCAGGGCGGATCCTTGTCAGCGCCGGAGGGCGCGAAGAAGAGTCTGGGAGGGCAGGCCGTCCTCGACCAGGCCGGCCTGCACCTGGTAACTGCGAATCGCCTCCCGTGTTGCCGATCCGAGATGACCGTCCACCTCGCCGATGTACAGACCCCGCTGCTGTAGCCTTTCCTGGAGTTCAATTTTTTCCTCAGCGTTCAGGGATCCAGCCGGCCGTGGCCAGGCCTGAACCAGAAGACCGCCACTCCCGGCAAGACGGTCAGCCAACAGACTGACGGCAAGAGCATAGGAATCGGAATTGTTGTAACGCTTCAAAACGGAAAAATTATTGGTCATCAGGAAGGCAGGTCCTCCCGGTCCGGCCGGGGTTTTCAACATCGCTTTTTGGTCCGTCCGGGCAAAGGCTGCACCGTCGGCTCTCTTTACGCCAAGTTTCGCCCACTCTCCAAGGGTTTTACTTCCCTCCCCCAACCTACCGCCGCTGGCGGGCAGGACCACCTCATACCCCCATCGGCCGCCGCTCTGCCAGCCATTCTCCTTCAACAGATTGGCGGCGGTGGCGAGGGCGTCGGGGATGGAGTTCCATATATCGCGGCGGCCGTCGCCATCCATATCGACACCGTAACTCACGTAGCTGGTGGGAATAAATTGGGTATGGCCCATGGCTCCGGCCCAGGAACCCATCAAATGAGCCCTGCCAACCTCGCCGCCCTGGAGGATTTTCAGGGTGGTAAGCAGCTGGGCCCGGGCGAATTTGCTTCTCTTAGGGTCCCCGTAAGCAAGGGTAGCCAGGGCCAAAGGTACGTAATACAGGTGTTCGGGTTGCTCGAGAATCGCTCCGTAATTCGATTCCATCGACCAGATGGCCAACAGTACCGCTTGCTCGACACCGTACTTCTGTTCGACAGCTGCCAGGGTTTTGGCATGGGTTTTCGCCATCTTCCGTCCCTTTTCAATGGCCAAGGGGTGCACCCGCGTGTCGAGATAGTCCCAGATCTCGGTGGTAAACTCCGGTTGATACCTCGCTTTTTCAAGGATCTCCGGCTCCGGCTCGGTCACTCCGGTGAATGCCGCATCCCAGGTCGTCCGGCGTATCCCCTCCTTCGCCGCGACCGGATAAAAATCCTCAATCCATTGGACAAAGCCGCTATCCGCTGCCCGCGCCGCAGGGCCGTCCCCAAAAGCATTCACCAGCAGCAGCGACAGCAGCACCATCAGCATTTTTCGTCGTACCATCTTCACACCAACCTCGCATTCCTATGATTTTACAACTCTTTGTCCGCGACTGTTTCGTCCTGGCGGAAACAAGCCGCTTTCCACAACCTGTCCTTTTAGCAGAAAGAGCGAATATTTCCCAGCCAAATATGCGATATTGCACCGGGTACGGTCAAGCTTGGTTGGTGGCACGGCCTTCTGCAAGGAGGTTTGCCATGATGATATTTTACTCCATTCACCGGCCGGATACAACTGGTCCGGGCAGGGAAGCGGCTCCGTTGCAGCGCTGCCAGACGGTGCTCCCGGAGTCTCCTTGCAGTCGCTTACCTCCCGCCACCCAGCAACACTGTAACGAAGACGGTTGTAGACGCCCCCCCACCCCACGCCCGCAGTTCATCGGTTGTGCGATCAGGTGCAATGTATCGCTCCTTTGCTACGGCCGGCCACTGTCGGGGGCGCAGTCTCCTGCCCCTATTTGGTCGCTGTCCCTGTTTCCCCTATTTCCCAAGTGAAAGATCTGGCGGTATCTTATCAACTATTTCTTCAGTGATGCCAAATTCTTCCACCAGAAATTTGAGTCTATTTGCCGGTGTCAGCTCTGTTTTGACAACCTCACCGGAATTGGTGAGGTTGATAATCCTATCATCCGATATCCCTATAACGCTCTGCTCAGTATTAAGTCGGAAATAGAGGGCATCATTAAATGGACTGTGTTTTCGGGCTATTTCATTGAATTGCAGGAAGGTCTCCCTGGGGACAGACAAACTTTCCAGTCTGCAGTAACAGCCATCCAACATGTGCAGAGGACGCCACCTGATGGTCCATTTGTTTTTTTTGGAAGAGCAATCGAGTCCCCATGCTGGATGGGTAATAGCAGTAGGAGAGTCTGGACAGAGATATAGGGGGTCGTTGTGCAGCATGGATGCATCCACGAGATACCGCTTTTCCTCACAAAAAACGATAACGGTGCCGTGGTTTGGGGGCTGGTTGGAATCTGTCAGCATCGTGGCTGTGGCCAGTTCGCAAGAAAAGCCCAGCGCGTCAAGCAGAGCATGCAGAGCCGCATTTCCCGCCCAGCAGGTACCGCCCAAACCATAATCCAACCATCCAAAGAAAAACTCCGCATCATCGTGGCCCGGCAGGGGCAGTGGATTATTTGCTGCCAAGTGAATGCGCTTGCGAATATTATCAAAAGGCACCTTTTGGCACCATGCCCTGTAAAGACCGGTCAATCCTGCAATATTAATTTGAGGTGGTGCAGAAAACCCTAGTTTAGCAAGGATTTGTTCTCTGAGATCCCGAGGTAATGTCTCCTCTTTTGGGTGCATCTGGAGTCCTATTCCTCAAATGATAAATATGACAAGTGGAACCATTTTTTAAGTAATTGTTGGGTTACAAAGAGCCTCTTCTTACTTACCTTCTGCTCTCGGCAGCTTGGTTTTTTAATGAGGAAAACATAATGCAGGAAAAGGTTGGAATCCATAATTATGAAAATCCTCTGCATCATTACCGGCTGTGGGGGCGGGGACTGGCCACCGCTCCTGGCTCTAGCCGAAGGTCTTAACCGGCGGGGCCACCAACTGATAGTGGTCTGTGATCGCAGCACTAAAGAGGCTGTGAAAGCCGCAGGTTTGATAGCGCTTTGCCTACCTCCGGTCCTTGCATTGGAAAATGTTTTTGAACCTGCCATTTCACGACTTCTGTCCCAGGAGGAAAATGAATTTCTTCGAACTGAAAATCCCTTGATATTATGGGGGACGTCCTCTGTCGATTATATTAAGAACTCTCTTATGGATTGGCGACCTTCTCTGGTAATGAGCTCATTATTTGGTATGGGGCTTGGAGAGATATTGTCGAAAAAGTTTACTGCGCCGAGGTGTTTTCTGAATCCGTCTTTTAATTTCAGCCAAACTCATGACTCCTGTCGAGCTTCAGATTTTTCCCAAAAAGGGAGGTTGATGTATCTACACTGGCTCTTACCGCTAGCTAAAACCGCTCATTTAGTACTCCATGCCACAGATTCAGTTTTTGATCTTAGCGGAGAACCTCTTCCTCCCTCTCAGAGGTATGTGGGGCCTCTGTTTTGGGAGTTGTCTGGTAACATTCCTGAATTGTTGCGGAAGCCCGGGCCGCCATGGATTCTTGTCACTTTGAGTACCAGTCCTCAGCCGGAGGATCTGATCATTGCAAAAACAGCCTTGAAGGCCCTTGCTTTAATGGATGTACGTGTACTGTTGACCATTGCGTCCGGTCATAATAGAGGTGAGCTAGGTCGCCTTCCAGATAATTCACTTGTGATGGGATATATACCCCATAGCAAAATTCTGCCGCATTGTTGTCTGGTCATCAGTCAAGCTGGTCACGGTATTGTCATGAAAGCGATGGCCTATGGGGTTCCAATGGTACTGGTGCCCTGGGGCAGAGATCAGCCAGGTGTTGCTTCTCGAGCCAGGCAACTGGGTACAGCTGAGATCATTTCTCGAGAAACTTGCAGTGTGACCTCCCTTAAAGCTGCAATCCGAGCAGTTCTAGATAACCCTGTCTATTTTTTTGATTCAAAAAAACAGTCAGATCGATTTCGAAACAGGGACGGAGTCGCCAATGCAGTACGGTATATTGAGAGGTTCCTGGATAATGCCGCCCGGTCTCAGCATCATAATACTGGCCCGGAAAGCGAAAATTGTTCTTGACGGTTTCCGTTACAATATCTGCCTTGCCGAAGGGGTGATATGAGATGAGAGTTTCATCGCCCAGCTTGATTGCCGTAATCCGTCCGGCGGCGTCGCGGGTATAGCTCAGGTTCAGGCCGTTCGGATAAGCCATACCCGCGCCGCGAGATCGCCGGTGGCGTTATCCCAAGTGTAACTGGTAACATGGCCGGTTGAGGGCGTCGTAGGCGAAAGAACTTACCTGGCCTTTCGCGTCAGTCGCGGAGATGAGATTTCCTGCCATATTCGGATAATTGCAAACTTACAACCATGACGTGATCAAGATGGTGTTTGCAATATCCGGTCATTTCGAATAGGCTGTCTCGGCCATGGAAGTCCTGTCCTCACTCGCCGATTCGCCGGGCCTACCCGCCCTTTTTCTGCTCAGTTTTCTGGCTTCAACCATCCTGCCAGTCGGCTCGGAGTGGCTGCTCGTCATCATGATCGGCCGGGGATTTACCCTGGTTGAGGTGGTCCTGACGGCAAGCTTTGGGAATTTTCTCGGCGCTGCCACCACCTATTGCATCGGCATCTGGGGCTCGGACTTTTTGATCCGCAGCGTCCTGCGGATCGGCGACAGCCATCTGGACCGAGCCAAAACCATTTACGACAGGTACGGAAAATGGTCACTGTTGCTCAGCTGGCTGCCGGTGGTAGGCGATCCTTTATGCCTTGTCGCCGGAATTTTCCGGGTTGGCTTTGGCCGTTTTGCCCTTCTGGTTTTTATGGGCAAATTTTCCCGATATACTGCCCTGGCTCTTCTCACCCAGCCGGGAAGCGGAGGGTAAACACCCGATGAAAGCGAAAATATTGCACACCATCTACCGGATCTTCGCCGACTGGAGCAGTGACCTCAACACCGTCTGTTCCCGTGGATGCAGCCCCTGCTGCACCCAGAATGTGACGATCACCGCCATCGAGGGCGTTGAAATTCTCCGCTTTGTTGTCGCGGAAAGCCTGGCGCCATGGCTGGCCGCCCGACTGAAGCAGTCCCGCACCCACCAGCCGGCCAAAATGACAACCAATGACTTTGCCCGAGCCTGCCTGGAAGGCCAGGACGCCGACCCGGCCAGCGTCTCGAACCCATCTCCCTGCCCTTTTCTCGAGAACGCGCTGTGCCGGATCTATCCGGTTCGACCTTTCGGCTGCCGCGTCTTTGTCTCGACCCAGCACTGTTCGGCCGTCCAACCGGCCCTGGTCCCCGATCATTATTTCGAAGCGGCAACGGCGGTGACCCAGCTCGTCGAACACCTCGGCCAGAGGGAATATTGGGGCAACCTTCTTGATGTTCTCCCGGCACTCCTAGATATCGGCGAGTTCCGGGAAATCGCCGACCATCTCGACCAGAGCCTGATCGTCAAGGCCCGGCTGCGGACCCTCACGGCCGGGCCCCTGCCCGGTTTTCTGCTGAGCGAGGAGAGCCGCGGCCACGTCTCCCCCCTTCTCCACACCATCTTCGCGGCACCGATTGATGGGAAATCGCTTGAAGACATTCTCAACGGCCAATAAACCGCCGACGTCGAGCCCGGAAAGCCCGAGGTATCAAGAAGGGTGAGAAACTCCACAAAACAGTTATATTGGGGCCTCGATCCCCCCAGTTTTTTCTCTTTGGCCGGAATTATTCTGTTTCAAAAAGCAGGTCCGATTGCTATAGTGCCCCCCATGGAAAAACCAAATACTACCAAACGGACCAAGTTTATCTTTGTTACCGGCGGCGTCCTCTCTTCCCTCGGCAAGGGGCTGGCTTCAGCCGCCATCGGGGCACTGCTGGAAAGCCGGGGACTGACCGTAACCTTTCAGAAGCTGGACCCCTACATCAACGTCGATCCGGGCACGATGAATCCCTTTCAGCACGGGGAAGTTTACGTCACCGATGACGGCGCCGAAACCGACCTCGATATGGGTCATTACGAGCGGTACACCAGCGCCGTCATGGCCCAGAAAAACAACTACACCTCCGGTCGAATTTACTACTCGGTTATAACCAAGGAACGACGCGGCGAATATCTCGGGGGCACGGTTCAGGTCATTCCCCATATCACCGACGAAATAAAGAGTGCCATCCTGCAACTCGACGGCTGTGCCGATGTAGCAATCATCGAAATCGGCGGAACCGTCGGAGATATTGAAGGCTTGCCGTTCATTGAGGCGATCCGCCAGTTGCGCAGCGATCTCGGCCGGGAGTATACCCTCTTTATCCACCTGACCCTGGTCCCGTATATCAAAACCGCCGGCGAGGTGAAAACCAAACCAACCCAGCATTCGGTGCGAGAACTGCGCGCGGACGGTATTCAACCGGATATTCTCGTCTGCCGCACCGAGGTTCCCCTGGACAACAACCTCAAGAGCAAGATCAGCCTGTTTTGCAATGTCCCGCAGGACGCCGTTATTACCGCCATCGATGTAGAAACCATCTACGAACTGCCTCTTCATCTCCATCGCGAAGGCCTTGACAGCAAGATTCTCGAATTGCTCAACATCTGGACCGGGCAGCCGAATATCAAGCCGTGGGAAGATCTGGTCTACACCATCCGCAATCCCCGCAACGATGTCACCATCGCCATTACCGGAAAATACGTGGATCTGACTGAATCATACAAAAGTCTCCACGAAGCACTGGTGCACGGCGGGTTGGCCAACGGTACCAAGGTTCGCCTGGAATACATCAGTGCCGAGGATCTTGAGTCAAAAAACGTTGCCAGCCTCCTCGAGGGTTGCGACGGTATCCTGGTTCCCGGAGGCTTCGGCAAACGCGGGGTCGAAGGAAAAATCAAGGCGATCAATTACGCCAGAAAGAATAGAATCCCTTTTTTCGGGATCTGCCTCGGCATGCAGCTGGCGGTCGTCGAATTCGCCCGGGATGTCCTCGATCTGCCTCGGGCGAACTCCACCGAACTGGATGAGACCACCCCCGATCCGGTAATCTATCTGATCAAGGAATGGTTTGATTACCGAACCAACACCATGCAGATCCGCGACAAGGAATCCAACCTCGGCGGCACCCTGCGGCTGGGCGCCTATCCGTGTATTCTCAAGGAGGACTCCAATGCCTTTCGGGCCTATGGCCAGAAGGAAATCTCCGAACGACACCGCCACCGTTTCGAGTTTAACAATGAGTACCGTAAGCCTCTGGAAAAAGCCGGCCTGACCATTTCGGGCACCTCGCCCGACAACAACTTGGTCGAAATGGTCGAACTCGCCGACCACCCGTGGTTCCTCGGCTGCCAATTTCACCCCGAGTTTAAATCCAAACCGATGAAGCCCCATCCGCTGTTCCGGGAGTTCATCAGCGCCGCTCTTGCCCACAAACAGAAGGGGTAACCGGCCATGACGAATATCAGCGTGGCCATCGACACCCCCGGCGGCACACCACTGGTCGTCGGCTCCGGCCAGCCCCTGCTGCTGATCGGTGGTCCCTGTGCTCTGGAGTCGGAGGAACTGGCTAGGACCGTCGCCGGAACCATGCGGGAAATCTGCGCAAAACTCGGAATTACCTACGTCTTCAAGGCATCGTTTGACAAGGCGAATCGAACTTCGCTCACCTCGTATCGCGGTCCCGGCCTGATTGACGGCCTTGCCACCCTGGCCAAAATACGCCGGGAGTTGCAAGTGCCGATCATCTCCGATATCCATGACCTCAGCCAGGTTGCGGCGGCCGCCGAGGTTCTCGATATTCTCCAGATCCCCGCCTTTCTCTGCCGCCAGACCGACCTGCTTATCGCTGCCGCCAAAACCGGGAAACCGGTCAATGTCAAAAAAGGGCAGTTTGTATCGCCCTGGGATATGCAAAATGCGGTGACGAAAATCAGGGGTGCCGGCGGCACCAAGATCATGCTCGTCGAACGGGGTGCCTGTTTCGGCTACAATAATCTCGTGGTCGACATGCGCTCCCTGCCGGTCATGCGTTCTTTCGGTTGCCCGGTCATTTTTGATGCCACCCACTCGGTGCAACTGCCCGGCGGGGCCGGCGGCAGTTCCGGAGGCCAGCGCGAATTCATCGGACCCCTGGCCAGGGCCGCGGTTGCGGTCGGCATCGACGGCCTGTTCATGGAAATCCATCCGAACCCGGAAAAAGCCCTCTGCGACGGACCCAATTCGATCCCTCTTTATCAGATGGAAGAATTGCTCGGGCAGATCTTGAAAATTCGCAACGCCGTAAGCGGACCATGACCGAGCAGTGTCCCCCAGCCGGTTCGCCCTATCCTTCCGATTGTGAAGTAATGGAAGGATACCGGACCATCGCCCGGGCTAAAGAGAGTCGGCAAGCCGATTCCCAGTACAAACTGGCCATCGCCAAGGCAAAAAATATCCGCCTTCTCCTGCTTGATGTAGACGGCGTACTTACCAATGGCAGCCTCCTGTACTCCGGCCACACCGAGGAAAGTAAAGCCTTCAACACCCAGGACGGCTTCGGCATCCGCCTCCTCCGTGAGGCCGGTATCGACACCGGGATCATC